>JAISZF010000146.1 GCA_031269415.1 Clostridiales bacterium | reverse complement strand
AAAACCTCCGGTTTGGCAACAGGATTTCATTAGTGATTGATGTCACTGATGACGCTTACCAGGCGCGAACGCTCAAACTGATTCTGCAGCCCCTTGTGGAGAATTCTATTTTACACGGTATATTGGTAAAACGAGACAAAGAAGGGGTAATCACCATAACCGGCAAGTCGGAGGGAAACGCTCTGTTAATTACTGTATCGGACGACGGCGCGGGCATGACGGAACGCCAAGCGCTGGCGTTATCGGAAGCATACTCGCCCGGTTACGGGATCCGGAATATAGATCAACGCATAAAGTTGCGTTGCGGCTCACAGTATGGGCTTTCTTACGAATCGAGCCTCGGTCGGGGGACTAAGGTGACTATCCGTATTGCCAAACAGCTATAAAAGGGGGAGTTATGTATGGAATTCAAGTCACTGGGCAGAACGGGCATGAAAGTTAGCAGGCTTTGCGTGGGTTCATGGAATTTCGGGACATACACGGAAGAACGGGAAGCTTTTCGCATTATGGACGCGGCTCTGGATGCCGGAATTAACTATATTGACACCGCGAACGCGTATCCCGACGTGGGGATGCGCGGTATCAGCGAGCAGATTATCGGTCGTTGGTTCGCGCTGGGAAACGGGCGGCGCGAAAAAACCATTCTGGCCACAAAAGTATACTCTTTTACAGAAGATATTAATGACGGGCCTAATGATGGACATGGTTTATCTATATATAAAATTCGGCGCCATATAGAGGCTTCCTTACGCAGACTGCAAACTGACCATATAGAACTGTACCAGATGCATCATGTAGACAGAGATGTAACGTGGGAAGAAGTACTGGACGCTTTTTACGCCTTGTACCTTCAAGGCAAAATAGATTATGTGGGCGGATGTAATTTCGCCGGGCTGGATCATATGCGCGCCCATATTTCCTCTAAGGAAAAGGGTATACTGGGAATTGTATCTGAACAGCATAAATACAACCTGCTGTGCAGACTGCCGGAATTGGAACTTATACCAACCGTTAACTATCTAGGCATCGGGCTTCTGCCATACAGCCCTCTCGCGGAAGGTTCACTGGCGGGCAAACGCAAATCGGGGGACATAGGAAAATCACGCAGGCGCGCGATTGATACAAGCACGGAAAAGGGTCTCCGACTGCACACACAGATTGAGGCGTATAGCGCGCTATGCGGAGAACTCGGCGAGTCTGAAGCGCATGTCGCGCTGGCGTGGCTGCTGCAAAACCCGGCGGTTACATCTGTAATCATGGGACCACGCACGGTAGATCAGGTGACGGACATGACGCGGGCACTGGAAATCCAGTTAGACCGCGTTGTGCTGAATAGGTTGGATGAAATCTTCCCGGGGCCGGGCGGAGCGGCGCCGGAGGCGTACGCGTGGTAGCGTGCTGAAAGGGGTACGGAGGCGATGGATTTTTTAAGCGTAAAAGGCAGGCACATTGTGAGAGCCGACGAAAAACCCATTATTTTAAAAGGCGTTAATATCGGCGGATGGATGAACATGGAGGATTTCATCAACCAATACTGCGGTTGTGAAAGCAGTTACCGCAAAGTCATGGCGCAAACAATTGAAAAAGATAAATCCGAGTTGTTTTTCAACCTCATGGCGGATTACTTCTTCGCGGAAGAAGATATAATCTTCCTGAAAGAAACGGGTTTTAATATCGTCCGTCTGCCGCTGAATTACAGACATTTTGAAAGTGACTCGAAACCGTTCGAGTACTTGGAAACAGGCTTCGCGCGATTGGATGGCGCGTTGAGTTTGTTGGAGAAGCACGGCATCTATGCCATACTGGATATGCACTCGGCGCAAGGTTGGCAAAATACTGATTGGCATTGCGATAATGCCGGTCGTCATTCATTATTCTGGAGCCATGTTCAATATCAGGAGAGATTCAGGCGTTTGTGGCGGGAAATTGCGTATCGTTATAAGGATCGCGCTGTGATCGCCATGTATGATCTGATGAACGAGCCGATTGCCAACGCGAGGTATGGCCGCTTTTCCAGCATATATAAGCCTGATTGGGCGAATTTTAACAAAATATATCGTGAATCTGTCAACGCTATCCGAAAAGTCGATCCCAAACACATTATCCTGCTCGAGGGAGATAACTTTTCCGTCCTGTTTGATGGTATGGAAGCGCCTTTCGCCGAGAACTTGGCGTACAGCAGCCATAATTACATTCCCTCCGGTCTAGAGGGAAGCTATCCCGGAATATGCTGTGGTGAGTACTGGAATTTGGCGAAACAACACGATGTGTTTTATAATTCCCAAGGCGTTCAGTTCGCGCTGAAATATAACGTACCCCTATTTGTTACGGAGTTCGGTTCCGCTTACAACGGCGATCCGGATAAAACGACGGATCGGCTCCGATCCCAAGACGATCAGCTTGCGGTGTTTACGGAATTCGGCGCGCATTGGACTGTCTGGACCTATAAAGATACCGGCGTCATGAGCCTGCTTACCTTAGCCGGGGATTCGGAATATATACGCTTGCTTAAAACAGCGGCGAGTAAAAGAGAAGAACTGAACACACAGTTTGCCATTACATGGAGAGGGGTAAATGAGTCGCGCCAAATGTCGAACGATCTCGCGGATTTAATTCAGAATGCTATCGATATGCCGCATATCGGTAGCGACGGCAACCGAAAATACCTGGCGCAGTCTATATTTGGCGAGTTCGCCGCTATTCAGTTGCAACCGATGTTTGCCGCGCCATTTTTAGGTATGTCCGAAGAAAAGATCGATGATGTGCTTTCTGCTTTTTCGTTTAGCAAGTGTACGCATAACAGTGAACATATACAAATTCTGCAAAAGTACGCGCGCAAGGAGGAGAATTCGTGAAAGCGATAAAGCTCGGTTTCGCCCCGACGCAACGTCCTGTATTTGATAAACAAGAGGCTATACGGCATAAAAAACTTATACAGGAAAAAATGGCTGATTATAGCGTCGAACTTATAACAATTGACACGATAGTTGAGGACGGGCTGTTGAACCGGAGAGAAGACGCGGAGAAAATATCTTGTTATCTCAAGGCTCAACACGTGGACGCCTTGTTCATTCCTCACTGCGATTTCGGTACCGAAGCCGCTGTCGCGCGCGTAGCGCAATCTGTCGGCGTTCCCACACTGATCTGGGGCCCCCGTGACGACGCTCCGCTGCACGATGGCAGCCGCGCACGTGATACGCAATGCGGAATCTTCGCGTCAACAAAGGTGCTTAGTATCTTTGGCGCCCAATATACATATATCACTAACTCACGTTTAGACGACAAAGTATTCCAAGTTGGTTTCAAAAATTTTTTATCAGCCGCACGTGTCGTTAAGGCATTTAAAACCATGCGCGTCGGGCAAATCTCAACGCGTCCTGACCCCTTCTATTCCGTAATAATGAACGAGGGCGAGTTGCTGGAGAAATTCGGTATTGAGGTGATACCAACAACGTTAGTGGATATTGAACGGCAGGTCAAAATTCTGACGCAATCCGACAGTGGGCTGTTGCGCGAAACAATGGACATATTCCGCAGCCGACCTGGCGGTGATTCTATTGATATAGAGGAGATCAAAATTCTTGCCGCCCTTAAGCTCACCATCCTTGACTGGGCAGCGCGTGAAAAACTCTCGGGCGCTTCAATTCAATGCTGGAGCGCGTTGCAGTCAGCTTTAGGCATTGTGCCATGCTTTGTTAATGGGGAATTAACCGGCGAAGGCTTTCCAATCGCGTGCGAATCTGATATTTACGGCGCGGTTACATCGGTAATGGCTCAATCCCTCACGGATGACCCCGTATTCTTCGCGGACTTAACAATACGCCATCCAAAAAATGACAACGCGGAACTACTCTGGCATTGCGGGAATTTTCCCTATAAATTAGCGGCAAATAACGGCAGTGAAGAGATTTCAAAGCTCGGCGATTGGAACGCTATAGGAAATTGGGAACTGCGCCATTCGGATGTGACTTTATGCCGCTTCGGCGGTATGCGCGGTGAATTCTCCTTGCTTATGGGGCACGCGAAAAGTGTGGACGGCCCATATAACAGCGGCACATATCTATGGGTGGAATTCAAGGATCTTCCATTATGGGAGCATAAATTTGTTCGTGGGCCGTATATTCATCACTGTACGGGTATTTTCGGGGAATACGCCCCGGCTTTATACGAGGCATGCCGCTATATCCCAGGGCTTAGCGCGGATGCGGTCGAACCCGACCAGAATGAAATCGAAAAAATATGGAGGGGTTGACATATGCCCTTATTACCGCTTAAAGAAATCTTAGATACGGCACGCGCGAATCACCAAGGAGTAGGTATGTTTAACGTGGTAGGATTGGAATACGCGGACGCGATAATAAACGCCGCCGAAGATTTAAACCAGCCGGTGATTATGGGTCTGCCCGCCCCCTTTCTTGAGTGGCGCAGGCACTCAGAAGACCTCGTAAATATGATGATTCGTATGGCGGAACGAACGAAATCACCTGTAGCTGTCCATCTGGATCACGGCGGGTATGATGCGGCACTACGGGCTATCCAAATGGGATTTTCATCTATTATGTTCGATGGCTCCTCTCTATCTTTCGAAGAAAACGTTTCGCTAACCTCTGAGATTGTTAAAGCGGCTCATAGCGCAGGTATTTCCGTAGAAGGCGAGCTGGGGTATATGGGATTCGCGGAAGGCGCGGAAATACAAACTGAAAATCTTACGAAACCGGAAGAAGCCGGCGAATTCGTGCGCAATACAGGCGTTGACGCGCTGGCGGTGGCGATCGGTAATATGCATGGACACTATAAAGGCGTCCCATGCCTAGATCTCAACCGACTGCGAGAGATCCGCGCTTCCACCGCCTGCGCCTTGGTACTGCATGGAGGATCAGGGCTTAGTCATTTGGATTTTCAAAACGCTGTCCTGGCAGGCATAAGCAAGATCAATATCTTTACATCCATGCTGGATGTGACCGCGCGGTGTGTGAGTCAAGGGATTTTAAACGGTAAGCCTTGGCATATTATATCGCGAGAAATGACTGAAGAAGTATGGATTTGCGTTAAAGAGTTGATGTGTGTATTCGCTCGGATTTAAAGGGGAGACTGTATGAGTACACTTATAGAAGAGTTTAAGATAAAAATCGCAAAACTCCGTCTATTGGCTGACGCAAAAAACGCCGGCGGAATACTGATAACCGATCAGGGCAATTTTTCCTGGCTTACATGTGGGGGCAGAGGGTTTATCGGCTTAGCCTCTGAGCTCTCATGCGCGCCACTTCTGATATCGCCCGCAAAAGTATATTTAATTGCGAATAACATAGAACGACCTCGACTGCTGGATGAGGAAGTCCCCGAAATCAGCCGGGCAATAGAAACCACGGGATTTCCGTGGCAGGAACTTGGAAAAAACAATGCCGCGTTTATTAACAACGCGCTGGACGGTCGCCCGTGCCTCGCCGATACGTTGATTATGGACGACATCATAAAACTGCGCAGTGTTCTTCAAGAATCCGAGATGGATCGTTACGCTTGCTTATGCCGGGAATCAGCCGCCGTCCTGGAGGATATATGCACAGGCTTAAAACCCGGGGTTACGGAGTTTGAAGCCGCCGGTCGGCTCAGCTCAATGTTATGGAAAAAAGGGATAGAACCTATTACATTACTGATCGCGTTTGACGAACGTATCATCAGGTACCGACACCCATTGCCCACTGCCGCGCGGCTTCAAAAGACGGCTATGCTGGCAATGTGCGCACGCAGACATGGACTCATAGCGTCGGCGTCCAGAATGGTTTCTTTGGGAAGCCTTTCAGACGAGCTCCGTCAAAGACATAACGCCGTTGCGGAGATAGACGCACAACTCATCTCAGATACCTCGCCCGGCGTCACGCTGCGGGATGTGTTTTTACGCGCGTTGGAGTCATATCGTAAAGCAGGCTATCCGGAGGAATGGAAATTGCATCACCAGGGCGGGCTGACCGGCTATGGTGCCCGCGATTACGTCGCGAATGAAGAAAATACGTTTTTGATACATAATAATCAGGCTTACGCGTGGAACCCAACCATCACGGGCACCAAGAGTGAGGATACCATCTTAATAACAGGCGGCTCCGCACGTATTTTAACGCATACCGGTACTTTCCCTTATAAAAATATTAAAGTCAGTGGCGGGATTATTCGACGTCCGGATATTTTGACACTGTGACAGGTGGGTTGGTAAAGTGTTTGATAAAAACTGGTGTTATGTAGATATTGACGCTATAAGGGATTATTTTTCTACGGTTTCCGGAAAAATCACACTCGGGATTGACGGATGCGTCGATGAAGTTTGGCAGCCGGTGAAAAGTCGGGAAAGCCTTTCTAAATACACTGCGTATGAAAGTATGAAGAGTTTTGGCGAATTGATCGTAAAACGTGGAGAAGGTGGCGTTTCTGTGGAAATTATACGGAAACGCCGCAAATATGGAGGGTTTACGGGCAACACCGCCAATACGATAGGTTGTCTTGGGCTAAAGCCGACTTTGATCGGCTTTTTCGGAAAAACATCTCTTGACCCCGCTTTTGTGAAACTGATGGAAAGCTGTACGCTTGTGCCAATAGGCGACCCCGCTATTAACCAAATATTGGAATTCGGTGACGGTAAAATCATGCTTGCGCATTTGAAAGAATTAGAGGAATTCAACTGGACATGTCTGACGGGTGCGCTGGATATAGGATCGCTAAAATCATACTTTACGGACGCTGATATTGTAGCGCTTGGGTATTGGGCGAGTATGCCGGCATTTGATGAGGTATTGGCAGAGATTTGCCGACATCTGTTAATTGAATGTAATACGCGCATGTTTTTTGATTTCGCTGACCTTAGAATACGATCGCGTGAAGCATTGATCAAGACATTGGATCTTATCGGCGAACTAAATCAAAACACGCCCATGACGCTTAGTTTGAATGAGAGTGAGGCGGAATTCCTGTTTTCGCGCTTCGGCGCGACTTTCAGTTCCGATATTGATTCGGTTGAAAAAAGTCTTAAGCTACTTAGGCGAAAAATCGGAATAAATGAAATAATCGTACATACGCCTTATTTCGCGGCGGGGGCAAATGTTGAAGAATCAGCATCCATGCCGCAGTTCCATTGTGAAAAAGCTGTTATTACAACCGGTGCCGGTGATACTTTCAACGGAGGATACCTAACTGCCGACTTGGGCAATTTGAACCTTGAAAACAGATTGGCAATCGCGAACGCCGCTACGTTTTTTTATATCACCAACGGATACGCGCCTGACAGCGGGGCACTGATAAAAAAGGCATCAGAAATAAAAGCGCGGATAAAATAAAGCGGCTGCTAACAAAACAAGGCTGCCAGATTATCGAATAAATCAGCAGCCTTGTTTTTCTGCAATTCGTACAGTTTGTGATTACTATACAAGTAAAGTATACTAATATTGTTCAGCGTTCCCGCACAGTCACCCTCACCGTGCCGCCGGGCTGTTTCCCGATTTTGGCGCGAATATCCTTCAGGACGCCAATGATATAGCAAATCGATCCGTCCTCGTTCTTCACGCCCATATTGACCACACTGCCGTCATACGGCTCGCCGTCAAAAGTGGCGTGGACTTTCGCTCTGCCCTTGCCGAACTCCGCGCGTACGTCGTAAGGAAAAATTACATACGCTCCGCCTTTCGAGGAACCGCCGCCCTCCGCCGATTGGATAACCGCGTCATATTCATAGGTTTTGCTATTCATGGTCTACTTCTCTTTAACGACTTCTATCCAGTGATCGTCCGGGTCGCTGATGAAATACAAGCCCATGGCGGTATTTTCATAGCAAACCCAGCCGTTTTCCTTGTGGTACTTAAACACCTCGCCGTAATCACCGGCTACCGAAACACAGAGATGAACCTCGTTATCTCCCATGTTATACGGCCTATCCCACTCTCGAAGCCATGTAAGCTCCAACTCAAAAGGCGTCTGCCCGTCAGTCAGATAAACCAGTATAAACGAGCCGTCTTCAGAGGCGCGGCGGCGTTTCTCAGTTAAATTGAGCGCCTTTTTATAGAAATCCAGGGCTTTATCCAAATCATACACATTGAAATTATAATGAGCGAACTTGCTTTGAACGATCATATCATTCCCCTTCTAAGCGAATATTTTCGCGGCCTCGGCCAATTCCTCCGGAATCTTAATACCCTGCGGGCAGTGTTCCACGCAGGCTCCGCAGGTGATACAATCCCAGGCGCGCCTGCCCTCCGGTATAGCCTCATACGCCGAAACCGCCGCTTCCCTGTCGTCGGAGCGCTTAAACTGATTATAAACAGCGAACACATCCGGTATGGCTATATCTTTGGGACAGGTTTCAAGACAGTACCTGCAGGCGGTACACGGAACCGCCGGTCCCTTTCCGGCGCGCAAAGCCCGGTCTATCAGTTCTTCCTCCGCTTTGGTGAGCGGTTCAAAGTTTTTAAAGGTCTTAATATTGTCCTCAACCTGTTGAAGATTTGACATTCCGCTTAACGTGGTATAGACGCCCGCCAGCGAAGCGCAGTACCGCAGCGCCCAAGACGCCATGGAATCGTTGGGGCGCGCGGCTTTCAGTACCGCCTCGGCGTCTTTATCCAACTTGGCCAGCGATCCGCCCTTTACCGGCTCCATTATTATAATCGGCTTATTGTGTTTGATCGCCAGATCATAGAGTTTTCCCGCGGAACCCTCTTTAACGTCGGAATAGTTGATCTGAAGCTGGACAAAATCCACACGCGGGTGATCTTTGAGGATCCTCTCCAGAACATCGGCGGAGTCATGGAAGCTGAAACCAACAAAACGGGCTTTGCCTTCACGTTTAATACGCTCGGCGAATTCGTAAGCCTTGGTTTTGATCGCCGTGTCCTCGCGGCCGCTGTCCATAGCGTGCAGCAGGTAATAATCGATGTAGTCCACGCCTAATTTCTTCAATTGGTCATTGAATATACGATCCAGGTCTTCCGCCTTGCGAACGCTCCACATGGGCATTTTGGTGGCTATCCAATATGAGCCGCGAGGATGGCGTTTTACCAGGGTATCCTTTAAAGCTATCTCGGACTTTCCGTTATGATAAACATACGCTGTGTCAAAATATTTGAAGCCGCTGTCCAGAAACAGATCAACCATCTTTTTGACATGATCCAAATCTATATTGCTTTCGCTGCCTTTATAGGGCAGCCTCATCGCGCCGAAGCCCAGTTTCGGCATGTCCTTGTCCATAATGTATCCCCTTTGTTTTTACCTGATTAATTTCTTAACGCCGGCTATAACTTCCGATAATCTCTGGCTTGCCGCCTCTTCCCCGCCGGCTTTGGCGCCGAAGTAGATCTTGATTTTAGGCTCGGTGCCGGACGGCCTGACGCAGAACCATGAACCGTCGGCCAGCACATAATACAGCACGTCGGATACAGGCAGCCCGGTTGGGCCGGTCTTATTCTCCGCTGGGTATTTGATCTCGCGATTTTTATAGTCCCTGGCCTCGACGACCTTCACCCCCGCGATCTCATCCGGCGGATTCTTCCGCAGCCCGGCCATAATCTTCTTCATGTCCTCCACGCCCTGGATGCCTTTAAGCGTAATAGACTCAATTGTTTCCTTGTAGTATCCATATTTCTTATAAATATCGCTCAGCGCGTCTAATAAGGTCTTGCCCTCCTTCGCGTACCAAGCGGCGGCTTCGCAGATCATCAGCGTCGCCGCGACCGCGTCCTTGTCCCGCGCGTATGTGCCGGGCAATGATCCGTAACTTTCCTCAAAACCGAATACATATGTGTGTGAACCGCTCTGTTCAAACTCCTTAATCTTCTCGCCGATATACTTAAAACCGGTAAGCACGTTAAAATAAGCCGCGCCGTAAGCCGACGCGATCCGCTCGGTCAAATCCGTGGACACAATGGTAGAGATAACCGCGGCGTTTTCCGGCAGCCGGTTCGCCGCCTTCTTTTGCGAAAGGATATATTCGGTTAATATTACTCCCGTCATATTTCCCGTAAGAGTTTCATACTCGCCGTCGGCGTTCTTTATCATAACCCCGACGCGGTCGGCGTCCGGATCAGTCCCCACTATAATATCGGCGTCAGCCTTCTCCGCCATTTTCAGAGCCAGCGCGAATACCTTGGGGTCTTCCGGGTTGGGATAGCTGACCGTGCTGAAATCCGGGTCGGGCTCTTCCTGTTCGGGAACGACGTAGACATACTTGAAACCCGCTTCGTAAAGAACGTTACGCACCGGTATGTTGCCCGTTCCGTGCAGAGGGGTGTAAACAACTCGCAGCTTGGATTCCGGTATAATATCCGGATTAATACTCTGCGCCTTAACCTGTTCAATAAACGCGTCGTCCACCTCAGGACCGGCAAGCGCGAACAGCCCTCGGCGCTCCGCTTCCTCGCGATCCGCGACCTTAATCTGCGCAAAATCCTCAATCAGGTTAACCTCGTCTATAATTTCCCCGTCACGCGGATACGGCGTCTGACCGCCATCTTCCCAATAGACCTTATAGCCGTTATACTCCGGAGGATTATGGCTGGCCGTGATCACGATACCCGCCTTGCATTTCAGATAACGCACCGCGAAACTCAATTCCGGCGTGGGGCGCAGCGAGTCGAATATATATGTTTTTATGCCGTTGCCGTTCAGCACCAACGCCGATTCGATACAAAACTCGCGGGACATTCGGCGGCAGTCATGCGCGATAACCACGCCCATTTCCGCGGCTCCCCTACCCTGTTTGAGGATGTAGTTAGCCAGGCCCTGCGTGGCTTTCCTGACCGTGTAAATATTCATCCGGTTCGTGCCGGCCCCCAGAATACCGCGCAGACCCCCGGTTCCGAATTCCAGGTTTTTATAAAACCGTTCCTTTATCTCATTCTCGTCGTTTTCCAGGGCTTTAAGCTCCGACTTAGTTTTTTCGTCAACCGCCGCGTCCGACAGCCAGTTGTGGTACTCTTTTAAATAATCCATACAGACCTCCCTTATCTATGGATTGACTTTATTACATTGTATCAGATTGGATAAATTTATCAACTGTTGAGTGCAGATGATCAGAAGAACCCCTTCCCTCACGCAAACCCGGCCCTTCCTCCCGACGAACTCATTGCTGACCCCCAATGGGAACGAACTCTCCAAAACCGCGTTCGTAAGCCCATACTTCAAACCTTCAACAGAAACTCCGCAAGCCCGATCGGAATACGCGAATACGGAGATATACCCC
>JAISZF010000302.1 GCA_031269415.1 Clostridiales bacterium | reverse complement strand
GTGTGTTTTTCTTCCCCGTAACCACCTTGTCCGCTCCCACGATTTTTTCATACGCGTAATTAGCGTCGGCGTACACAGTCTGTATGTCAAATGGCTTTAAAAGGTTAAGAAGCTCCTTTAGTACCTCATGCTTCCTTGTTCCGAAGGTATACGCTAATATCTCGCCGGTTTCATGATCAACGGCGCGCCAAAGCCAACATTGGCGACTCTTATCATGTGCGAATGACCATATTTCGTCCGTCTCAGCCGCCTCAAGCGTCACAATGCCAGCGTCTTCCTCCGCCACACGAACCTCAATAACGATTTTTGATGGGTTCGCGCGCAAGTTTATATAATTTATGTTGACTTGTTGGTTCCATTGATCTTTTTTTTAGCGTCTCAATAACAGTGTCACGACTAACCCCAAGAACCCTGGCCGTGTCTCTTACGCCAGAGCCGTTGATGGCCATGTTTAATATGTCAAATTTGATATTGGGTTTAGAGCCGTTATATGTATAATTTAACTGAAAATAATTATGTGAGCACTCGAGGTTTTCGCATTTATATCGTTGAGTTCCATTGGGTGTTTTTCCGGCCTTTATGACTTTTTCAGACAAACAGTATGGGCGTTTAACCGCGACATCCGCCATTTATTCTCCGCCTTTGTCATAAGATTTTCCACATTATCACCGAAGGGCGCGTACACGAGGGAATAGAGCATTATCACCATTATGCGGCTGTACGAGGCGGTAAAAGGCGATTAAGATTCAGCCCAGGTATTAATTGAAAAGCCCTGCTCCGCACGCGCGGAACAGGACTTTTCATGTTGTGGAAGGGGAATCATTTCGCGGTCAGGCTGACATAAACCTGCGTGGCGGTAATATCCGAATGTCCCATTAATTTCTTTACGGTACGCAGATCCGCGCCGGACGCCAACTGATGCGCCGCGAAGGAATGCCGCAGCATATGCGGGCTGATAGCGTGTTTTACATTCGCGGTTTTGGCGTATTCTTTCACTATCTTCCAAAACCCCTGGCGCGTCATGGGAACGCCGTTGCAGTTCACAAACAGGATTTTTTCGTTTGTCGCCTTTAGCATATGAGTTCTGGCGCTTTGCATGTAATCCGCAAGCGCGTCCATTGCCTTGTCGGAAACGGGGATATCCCTCGCGCCTTTGTCTGTCACGCAGCATATGTTTTTTTTACATATGTCAACATTATCCACAGTGAGGTTTACCAGCTCGCTGACGCGAATGCCGGTCGCGTACAGGGTTTCCAGCATGGCCCGATCGCGTTTGCCTTTAAAATTATACGCTTTCGGCTGTTCGAGCAGAATATTCACCTCGTCCGGCGACAGGATTTCCGGGGTCCGCCGCCGCTGTTTCGGAGTGGTTACCGCCGCGCTGGGGTCGGTGGAGTTAAGGCCGTGATAGAGGCAATACTTGAAAAAAGAGTGGATTGCCGCTATACTTCGTGATACTGACGACGCGGCCATTCCGCTTTCCTGCTGATATTGCAGGTATGCCTTTATGTCGTCTGTCTTAACGGCGCGCAGAACTGTCTGCCCTCGGTTATCCATAAATTCCCTGAAATGCCTCAAATCGCGTTCGTAAGACATCAGCGTGTTATACGGGGCGTGCCTGTAATCGATCAAGAATTGAATATAGCCGTCAATCTCTTTTTTCATGGTCAGACCTCCTCAACTATCATATCGTCACTTCGAGCTTCCTTTTTAAGTGCTTTTTTATGGTAAAGCTAAAGTATGGAGGCCAAAATGACGCCGGTTTCAGTAATAAGAAGAACCACGAAATAGGCTAGGAGTTTACGCCCGTTCAGTGAAACGCGTTTAATTTTAACAACATCCGTGAAGTAAAGCCCGGCCACGCATAAGAGATACGCGGCGGCCAGCAGTATAATGCCTTGCAGTCCCAAGCTGGCCGCGTATGTAAAACCTGCTTTTTGGAAGACCGAAACGAGAGCGGTCGCGGTGAACCCGTATCCCATAGAGCGGATGAACAGTATAATCCCAGCGGCAATATATCCCAGCGGGATAAAAGCCGTGAGCCAGATAGCCAGCATATATCCTCCGTTTTTCAAGACATTGCCGACAAATATATCGGAGAGATTCAGGCGGCTGCCCAAACCCTGTATTAATACGTTTTCAATATCCGCCAAACGCTCCGGCTCAATGCCCTTGGCCTGTACTATGCCCGCTATGATGCCGAGGATTACACACAGGAGCGGTATAAATATTCGGCCCTCCGCTCTGTGTTTGGGCTTGACGTATCTGCTGGCTGCCCGGCGCATAAAAAAAACCCCTTTGTATACCCGTACGAATTTGTACAAGTATATTCAAAAGGGGTTCTGATTATGCCGTCAGCGTTTTTGAGAATTGATATAGTAAAGGACGGCGGCGGTTGTTTTTGAGTCGATGATCTTCCCGTCGGTTATCATCTTGAGCGCCTCGTCGGGCGAGTACCGCTCAATGGTGACGAATTCGTCTTCATCGAGGTTTTGGCTGGTTGTGGTTAAATCCTCGCCAATATAAATATATAAGCCCTCGTCGCAGTAACCTATGGAGGAATAGAATTTGAATATGAAGGTGAGTTTTCCGACTTTTTTGCCAGTTTCCTCTTCCAGTTCCCTGGCCGCGCCCACTGCCGGATCCTCGCCGTTTTCCAAGATACCCGCCGGTATCTCCAACGTCATGGCATTGATGGAGTGGCGGTACTGGCGGACAAAGATCAATTTCCCGTCCGTATCAACGGGCAGAACCGCCGCGGCCGGGGCGTGTTTGACGATTTCGCGCACGGCCTCCCTGCCGTCGGGCAGACTGATTACGTCATGGTATATATCTATGAGTATACCCTTGAATACCTTTTCACTGCGGATTATTTCATAAGCCATAATAATTCCCCCTATTAATCAGAATTCCGCGTTACGGGCCGTGCGGGCGAACGGGATAACGTCGCGGATATTCCGCATGCCTGTCAGATACATGACGCATCGCTCAAACCCCATGCCGAAGCCGGAGTGTTTTACGCTGCCGTATCGCCGAAGGTCCAAATACCACCAGTAATCTTCCTCTTTAAGCCCCAGCTCGGCCATTCTGGCGCAAAGCGCGTCCAGCCGTTCTTCTCTCTGGCTGCCGCCTATAATCTCACCTATGCCCGGTACCAGCAGATCCATGGCAGCCACTGTTTTGCCGTCGTCGTTCAGACGCATATAAAACGCCTTTATTTCTTTGGGATAATTGAT
>JAISZF010000300.1 GCA_031269415.1 Clostridiales bacterium | reverse complement strand
GCAACCGTATCGCCTTTATGTAAGAACTCAGGCAAGAACAAAAAATCACCTCAAAGGAAATTGATTTTTGTATCGTTCTTCTTCCGTGTCATTGCAGTACACAAAATGCCTCGGCTCTATTTCCCGCCATGACGGCGGTTCTTTGCTGTAATCATGTACGCTGGGATCATATGCTGTGACGGACTTGTTTCGTTCCAGCGCTGGATCGGGCTGGGGTATGGCGGAAATCAGCGATTGTGTATATGGATGCATTGGCCGTTCAAAGAGTGTTTCAGTATCGGCCAGCTCGACCATTACCCCGCGATACAGCGCGGCGATTCGATCGCAGATATACCGCATTACGGAGAGATCGTGGCTGATGAACAGGTAAGACAGCCCTTTTTCCCGTTGAAGCCGGCTCATCAGGTTAAGCACCTGAGCGCGGATGGAAACATCCAGCGCGGAGATCGGTTCGTCGGCGATTATGAATTCGGGCGACATAATCATAGCGCGGGCGATTCCGACGCGCTGACGCTGCCCGCCGGAGAATTCATGCGGAAAGCGATCCGCGAATTCCGCGCGCAACCCAACCTCCGACAGAGACTTCAGAACGCTTTCATGGCGTTCGCGATCGGACGCCCGCCCCAGATTCAGCAGGCCCTCGGCGACAATACTCTCCACCTTGGCACGCTCATTCAAGCTGGACATGGGGTCCTGGAAGATCATCTGAATTCGGCGCGTCAACTGTTCGTCTTCTGATCTTGTTATCTTACCGCTTATTCGCTTGCCCTTGAATACGATCTCGCCCTCCGAAGGCTCGTAAATGCGCATGATTGTACGGCCCAGCGTGGTTTTCCCCGAACCGGACTCGCCCGCCACGCCGAAGGTTTCGCCTTTATAGACGGAAAAACTGACGTTCTTGACCGCGTCGAGCCGATCGCGGCCCTTGCCGAACCGCACGGTGAGGCCGTTCACCTCAAGGATAGGCTTAGCTCCGCCCGGAATTTGCCGTATAACGCCTTTTGCCGCCGCGTTCGCTGAACGCGCCGCCGTTACGGGTTTTAGAACGCCCGCGTTCGCCGCCCTGCCGTCTAACAGCCAAGTGCGCGCGCTGTGAGTATCGCTGATCTTAAACATCGGCGGCCTTTTAACAAAGTCTATCTTCAGCGCGTCCGGATTGCGCGGGGCAAACGCGTCGCCTGGGGCGGGTACGGACAAGTCGGGCGGCGAGCCTTCGATGGAATAGAGTTCCTCGCCCTTCGCGGCTAACTGCGGCATACTCTTCAGCAGCGCCCATGTGTAAGGATGGCGCGGGCGGTAGAATACATCCTCGGCGCCGCCTATCTCCACAAAATCGCCGGCATACATAACCGCTATGCGATCCGCCACATTCGCCACCACGCCCAGGTCATGCGTGATATAGATCGTGGTGAGATCATACTTGCTCCGCAACCGTTTCAGAAGTTCCAGTATCTGAGCCTGAATGGTCACGTCTATGGCTGTGGTCGGCTCATCGCAGATCAGCAGCTTGGGGCGGCAGGCAATGGCTATGGCGATAACTACGCGCTGGCGCATCCCGCCGGAAAATTCGTGAGGGTATTGCCCGAACCGCCGTTCCGGCCGGGGTATGCCCACGTCGTTCAGATAACTCACGGCGGCGTCGCGAGCGGCTTTCCCCGTAAGCTTCTGGTGCAGGTGCACAGCCTCCGCAACCTGCCCGCCGATGGTTTTCAACGGATTAAGGCTGGTCATGGGGTCTTGCATAACTATCGCTATCTCTTTGCCGCGAATGCTTAACCAGTCTTTTTCGGTGCGAAGTTTAGTCAAATCACGGTTGTTATAAAGGATCTCACCGCTGTCGATACGCCCGTTAGCGTCCAGCAGACCCATCAGCGCTTTACAGAACACGCTCTTCCCCGAGCCGGACTCGCCCACAATCGCCAGGCTTTCCGCCTTGCGCGCGTCTATTGAAACGCCGCGTATAACGCGCAGGCTCCGGCCTCGCAGGGTAAAACTGATGTTGAGATCTTTTACACTAAGTATATTCTCCATGCCAGCCCCCTACGCCACATGATTTCTGGGATCTGAAGCGTCCGCGAACGCGTTCCCGATAACATAAAACGAAACCGTAACAATAGACAGAACCACAGTGGGAAAGATCAACTGGTACCGCAGATTCGGCTCCATCATCTTATCTATGCCAGACACAATCAGGTTGCCTAAAGACGGTATGTTCAAAGGAAGGCCCAGCCCGATATACGTCACGAACACCTCGTTGGAAATGGCGTAAGGTATGGCCATTGCCATACGCATAGTTATTATGGACACCAGAAACGGCAGCAGGTTGCGCAGTACGATCCGGTGCGGAGGCGTGCCCAGACAGCGCGAGGCCAGATTGTAGTCGCGGTCGCGGATAATCATCACCTGATTGCGGATATAGCGGGCGGTCGTAAGCCAGCCGGTAAGGCACAGGGCGAAGATAATGGTTTTCAAACTGGGGCGCATTACATAAGAGATCAAGATCAATACCAGCGTTTGAGGGATATTGTCGAATATATTATAGAGTTCCGTAAAAAAGAAATCCAGCTTGCGCGTGTAGCCCCACAGGACGCCGATTAAAACGCCGACAGCGGCTTCCGCGCAGGCCACTGTAAACCCGATGAACAGACTGGTGCGCGTACCGCTCCATGTGCGGCTCCAGAGATCCTGTCCGATTGCGTTCGTGCCGAAGATAAATTCGTCGTCGGGCGTTCTGTTTCGTATTTGAATGCCGGACTCGTCATTGTAAATCCGGATGGGGTCTTTCTGATTTGGCAGGTACGGCTGCATAAAGGTAAATAAAAGCGTAATCACAATAAGGCCGAGGAAAAACATCGCGGTTTTGTTCTGAAAATAGATGCGCAGGCTGCTGCGCCAATAGGAATAACCGGCCCGCGACAGCGGTTCGAGCGCTTCCGGGCGGTATTCAGCGCGGCTGAAGAGTTCCTCGTCGGAGAGGGCTTCGTACCCTCGTGACGCGTATTCGGAAATATTATCGGCGGCGGCCTTGAATTTCTTCTTCCCCATCAGCGCGTCTCCCCCTTCCCCGCCAGGCGGATGCGCGGATCCAGCAAGGCCATGGCGATGTCGCCCAGCAGCAGGCCCAGGATGCTTACGGCGGAGTAGACCAAAACCAACGCCTGAACGACTGTGTTGTCCTGCCGTTTGATAACGTCCACCAACAGACCGCCCATCCCCGGAATGGAATACCGGCTTTCCACATACAGCGACCCCACCAGCGTCAGCAGCAGCATACTGGGCAGGCCCTGCACTATAGGCACAAACGCGTTGCGGAAGATATGGCTCCGCGAAATAGCCGAAGCCGGAACCCCCTTTGCCCGCGCCAGCATGACATAATCCTTAGTGCTTTCGTCGACCATGTAACGGCGGATCCACATGGCGCACCAAGCCATAGTGCCCAATGAAAGGGAAACCACCGGCAGCGCCCAGGTTATGCCTTTAGACCGGTCGAACAGCGTCGGCAGCGGGATGAATTTGTTCAGCAGTTCGGTTCCGTAGATCTGGATGAACAGATAATAGACGGACGCGGGTATGGCCTCCACTAAAACTACCACGACCGTTCCGATCTTGTCCCAGAGTTTAAGCCGCGACCCGCTCCGCGCGCTGCGCGACATGAGGATGCCCAGCGGTATGCCGGCGGCCAGCCCGAGGCAGACCGCCATAAGGCCAATCTCTACTGAGAGCGGCATTTTAGAGGCGATGAGACGTATAATTGGGTATTTGACACGGTAACGGTTAGAAATGCCCAAGTCGCCGCCGAGTATGTTTTTAAGAAAGGTAAACAACTGTATATGTATGGGCCTGTTCAGACCCAGATTAGCCAAGCCGACGCGCACCTGAGTGGGCGACATCTTCTCGTAATTGTTGAAGTATCCTTCAACCGGCATAAGACGCAACAGGATGAATACCGCGGTTATTATTAAGAACAGGGTTATCACGGAGCGAAGGATACGCCCTATAATATATTTTGTCACAATCATTCCCCCTAGTCGAGGAGTGTGGAAATAATTCAGGGGACTGCCGCTGTTCGGCAGCCCCCCGCTTTGATTACGTTATTGAGCCGCGGCCTGCGCGTCCGCCCAGGCGGTTCTCCATTCGGCGTAAGCCTTTTCAAACTCGGCGTTGCTCATGGGTTTTTCAAGCAGTTTTACGCCCTTGTACCGGAACGGCGACAGCCCGTAGGGCGCGAACATCCCGCTGAACGGATCGCGCAACGTGGCGGTATATCCGTCCGTATCCACGGAAAACGGAATAATAATGGCATGTTGAATCAGAAACGCCTCGGCCTCGGCGAACGCGGCGTAACGCGCGGCTATGTCCGCGGTCTGCGCTTTGGCGGCGTCCACCTTCGCGTAGTATTCCGTCACAATAGCCTGAGTTTCTTCTGTTTTATTGGTGGCGGGCTTTTCGGACAGCACCTTTTCCTCGTCGGTATACATAAAGTTATAGCTGTTAGCGTCGCTGAACGGATCGGTCCATGTCTGCGGGTCGGCGTAATCGGCGCCCCAGTTGCACTTCATGAACGCGTACTTGCCGGCGCGGCGCACCTCGCCCAGGAATCCCGTGGACGGCCCGGCTTCTACTATAATGTCGATAAAATCAGCGCCCAGCAGAGCTTCCAACTGCTGTTCCACCACCTGGCATTCTTTGTCCCAGTTTGTAATGGACGGATTGAAAGGCATAAGCGCCTTTATAGGGAATGCGGCTCCGACGGCGGTCAGCTCCTCTTTGGCTTTATCGCGGAATTCGACCGCTTTGGCTTCGTCGAAACTATCGCCGTCCGCAAACGGCTTCAGCGCGTCATACTGTGTAAAATCCTTGCCCGCGCCGACCGCGAATGTCTCCGGGGTAACGGTATTATTCAGCAGTGATTCAGGATTATACGGGTCTTGCAGTGTCAAGGCTTTGATACGATCCAGCCCGGACATTAACGCCTGGCGGAAATTTTCATTGTTAACGGCTATTAACCAGTTTTCCGGCTCATACTGCGCGTCGAAACGCGGCTCAAAATTAAACGTGTAGAAATAGGAATACGCTATAACCGGCATATTGCCGCGCACCAAGTCTTTGGTTTCGGGATTCGTGAACCAGTTGTCCAGAATGTCCGCGCCGATAAAGGCTTCGTCTATCTCGCCGCGCTGGAACATGGCAGGTGCCAGCGTGACCTCGTCGGCGTTGTAAATATGCTGGTATTCCTGGATGTATACCTTGCCCTTGTCCCAATAGGCGGGGTTAGCCCTAAACACATGGCTCACGTTAGGCTCGTATTCAGACAGTACGTAAGCCCCGCAGTACAGCAGGCTCTCGTTGTCTATACCGAAGCTGTCGCCCATCTCCTCTAAAAACGGGCCGTATACCGGCAGATACGAGGCATAGGACAGCACGGATATGAAGTATGGAACCGGAACCTCCATCGTATATTCGAGGGTGTAATCATCCAGTGCCTTTACCCCTACCTCATCAAAGGAAATGAACGCCGACGGATCGATAGAGTTTTCCGTGTAATACGCCTCCACGTTCTCGGCGGTTCCCTCGGCGACCGCGTTCTCGGCGTCCAGAATGTCGGCGGTCTGCGCGTAATATTCGGACGCGTTTTTGACAATGCCTTCGTACATATATTGCAGCGCGCTGTCGTTATGCGCGTCAT
>JAISZF010000268.1 GCA_031269415.1 Clostridiales bacterium | reverse complement strand
AACACTTCTTGACTCTGTTCAGCCGGATTGTGTCTTTCATCTGGCCGCGCAGAGTTCTGTAGCTTTATCTTGGAAAAAGCCATCGACTACAGTCGATGTTAATATAAAAGGCACTGTGAATTTACTGGAAGCGGCTCGGACGGTTGAAGCAAAGCCGAAAATACTTCTGATTGGCTCCGGTGAGGAATACGGATTTGTTCTGCCCACTGATTTGCCGATAAGGGAAGATACCCCGCTAAGGCCGGGCAATGTTTACGCCGCCACAAAGGCGGCGCAAGGTATGCTGGGGCAGATCTATGCCCGCGCTTATGGAATGGAAATCGTTATTGTCCGGGCGTTCAATCATATCGGGACGGGGCAGCCGGATACGTTCGTTGTCGCGAGTTTCTGCCGGCAAGTCGCGGAAATTGAGGCGGGTATCAGGGAACCCGTCCTTTATACGGGTGATTTGAGTGCTAGGCGGGATATCACGGACGTGAGGGATATTGTAAAGGCATACGCGCTTCTGGCTCTGAAAGGGAAGATCGGGGTTATCTATAATGTCGGCAGCGGAAAGGCTGTTGAAATAAAGGATGTTCTCGAACTCATCAGAGTAAAAGCCGCCGTACCGTTTGGTATAGAGAGGGATCCCGAACGTTTACGCCCGTCGGATACCCCGGCGATAGAAGCGGATATAAGCCGCTTAACGTCGGAAACGGGTTGGGAGCCTGAAATAAGCCTTGAAACGAGCGTAACGGACGTGTTGGGGTATTGGCGCGAAAAAATAGGGCGGGCAGGTTAATCTAGATATTTTAGTGGAGTACGATATGCCCGAAAATTTCGCGTTAAATCTGTTTACGCGTTATTGCGAGGTATGCAATCAGATAGAAGATCAACTGTCAAATGTGTATCAACGAAAGGTTGACATAGTCCATTTTGAAAATGATTCATTGGTGAGTCTCTTTGACGATAATGTGGAGAAAGAAGTTTTATGGGTTTGAACAAGCGAGATATTATAATAAAGAAAATTCAAATTAATCAAAACTGATTGCGGATACGTTAAAAGAATTTCATATTTCATCTCCCAGCGACCTTGATTCATTGCATTTTATGATGCGCAGAGGTTTAGTTCAGACGGTTGCGGATGTTTTTGAATTAACGGTTCCTCTAAGTAATGACACATTAAATCGTCTGCCTCTTAATATGGCGATTATAAAACAATTTCGTAATACAGCGAGTCATAATTATGGGGAAATAACAGCTACCAATAATATATAGAAACATAGCAATAAATAGTAAAATATGGTTGTGTATAAATCGGCTTTGAGATATAATCAATGTCATAGGGGATAGATATGAAAATAACCGAAGGCAAAAGATATGTATCAACAGGCGAAGCCGCGAAGTTACTGGGGGTAACAACATGGACAATGATAAATTGGGATAAAAGCGGCAAACTGGCAGCGGATATTATTGAGATAATCACAGTGTTTTCAGCCAGATTGTAGGGATCAAGAAGCCATAAAAACAAGAAATTGCTGGAACAAATACGGCAAGCTGAGGACTATACGGAAGGAACTGAAACAGTGGTAGACGTAGTTACGTATATTGCTTAATTGCGTTGAACTTTAAAGAAAACTTAGGATTACTATGTTTTCCTATATTTTTTATAACGGCAGATTACTAATGTACTCGCATATGCCTGTATTACGCATTGTGTTGATAAACAACTTATTAAGGCGGTTGAAGATATGATAACCGGGTGATCAATTGAAAATACTAAAAGAAATCTACGACTACAGGGAAATGATCTTTACTTTGGTGCGGAAAGATTTAAGGGGCAGGTATTTGGGCACGGCGCTGGGTTTTCTTTGGACGTTCGTAAATCCTTTGCTGCAGCTTCTTGTTTATAATATCGTGTTTTCGTTTGTAATGCGTTCAGGTATTGATAAGTATTACCTTTTTTTGTTTGTCGCCCTTATTCCGTGGATCTTCATGAGTTCATGCCTGACCGGCGGGTCTATGTCTATTGTGGGCGATTCGTCGATGGTCACGAAGATATATTTTCCGCGCGAGGTATTGCCCATCGCGTATGTAACCAGTTGTTTTGTGAATATGCTGCTGTGTTTCATCGTTGTGTTCCTAGTCGTGTTCATCTCCGGCATTCCGGTTAATTTTGCCGTCTGGCCGTATCTGCTGCCTGTTATGGCTGTCGAGTATCTTATCGGGCTGGGCATCGCGTTTATCTCTTCGGCGGTAACTGTGTATTTCCGTGACTTACAGCATATATTGGGCATTGTCGCTATGGCGTGGCAGTTTTTAAGCCCGGTGCTTTATTCCATAGATCTGGTTCCGGAACAAGCGCGGCCAATATTCATGCTAAACCCCATGACGCCTGTTATTACCGCTTATCGTGATATTTTATATAACGCGCAGGCACCCACAATGCAGACACTGACCATGGCATTTTTTTTCGGGATCCTGGTGATTGTGTTCGGATTTCTGCTGTTCGGACGGTTAAAGCGCGGTTTCGCCGAGGAGTTGTAGGGTTCCTTCCCGCCCACGATGGTTGAGGTTTCCTATGCCAATTGTTATGAATACTACCAGAGCTTGAAAAGCTGATGCTGCACAAATATGCGAAATGGGGGGAAAAAGATATTAGAATTTACGGATGCTAAAGTGATGTATCAGACCGCTGGATATAATTTGAATCGCGGGTTCGCGGAGGTGAGCTGATGGTAATCCGTGTGAATGATGTTCGCAAAAAGTTTAAGATATATCATGATAAAGGCTCCAGTTTGAAAGAAAGGCTGCTGTTTACGAAGAGGTATAATTTCGGCGAGCATCATGTGCTTAACGGAATCAGCTTTCAAGCGGAGCGCGGAGAGTCTATCGGGCTTATCGGCGAGAACGGCTGCGGGAAGAGTACCTTGCTTAAACTGATGACACGCATTATGTACCCGGACAGCGGCAGTATTGAAATTGACGGACGGGTTTCAAGCCTTATTGAGTTAGGCGCGGGTTTTCACCCGCATATGAGCGGGCGTGAGAATATCTATACCAACGCCGCGATCTTTGGGCTTAACAGGGCGGAGATAAACATGCGGGTTAAGGATATAATTGATTTTTCCGAATTGGGGGAATATATAGACAGCCCTGTCAGGACGTATTCGTCGGGGATGTATATGCGTCTGGCGTTTTCCGTGGCTATTAATGTGGACGCGGACGTGCTGTTGATTGATGAGATATTGGCTGTTGGGGACGCTAACTTTCAGGCTAAGTGCTTTGAGAAGCTTAGGGAGCTTAAGGCCGCCGGGGTTACCAGTGTTATTGTGACGCATGATATGGGGACTATTGAGAAGTTTTGCACACAGGCGTTGTGGATCAATGACGGGGTGGTTGAGGCAAGCGGTAATCCTTCGGACGTCGTCCGGCGTTACCTTGCTTTTATGAGCGATAAACATTTCGCTCAGGCAGCCGCGAGAGAGCAAGCCCCGGAGGAAGCGAAGAGTCAGCCCGAAAACACCGAACAAGACCCCGACGAACCCATGGATACGTCTTCCAAGGCTGTTAAACGTTTCGGTCCGCGTCATGTTGAGATAACTGGCGTTGACATGAAAAACGGTGACGGCGTTTCCAGAACTGTCTTTTTGCCTGACGAGTCTGTAGCCCTGGATATTCATTATAAGGTTAATAAGCCTGTGGAAGGGTATGTTTTTGGGTATGCCATACACACCATGGAAGGCGTTAACGTTTCCGGATCCAATACCCAATTGGATAATTTGAATTTCACGGATGTGGGGGAAAGCGGATACATAGAGGTTGAGTTTGAGAAACTGCCCCTTGTGTCGGGAAGATACGTATTGCAGGTCGCCGTCTCGGACAATAATGGACGTGTGATGGATTACCATACAAATTATACGCGATTTGAGATTATATCCGAAGATAGAGGGGTTGGAATAGCCCGGCTTTCACGTAAGTGGAGTGTGGTTTCGGATGATGCTTAATGACCTGTTTCGGACATTCCACCGCCTCAGTGCCTCCCCACGTATTGACATAAACGCTTGAGTACTAATATAATTAGAGTATAATATTATATCCGATCAAAAAACAGATAACCAACAACAGTTATCTGCTATCCCGAGTGACACGGTTATAATCGCGCGCGAGCTTACCCCCAGTCAAGTGGCGCAGATGAAAAGCAAGAAAGTGGTCGGATTTGTGACGAGTACGGGAGGCCGAACCGGTCACACCGCCATAATGGCTCGGTCGATGGGGATAGCGGCGGTCATCGGTTGTCCTGACGCACTATGCGGCATACAACCGGGGGACGCCGTTATTGTGGATGGAAAAAAGGGGTTGGCAATCACTAACCCTAGCGAAACTATCGTGCGGGAATACAAAGAGAAGCTCTTCGATCAAAAGTTACGTCAGGATCTTTCTGATATGAATAAATTCAAAAGGCTCCGCGCGCTGCTGCGGGCGAGCGTGTTCGGGAATCTTAGAGTTATGGACGCCATTGGGCGGGTAAAATCACTTCTGCTTTTGCGGAACGATATATACGAAGCCTAATACAAGTTGGTGTAGCTGGGAATAACGAGCGGGGATACACAGAGGAGGGTTAAATGATAAAGAGGCTGGCGAAAAGCGTCCGGCAATACAAAACGGTTACTCTGCTCGCGCCGCTTTTAATGATTGGCGAGGTTGTAATGGAAACCCTTATACCGCTGCTGATGGCGGGTTTAATAGACTCGGGCATTAACGCCGGCGATATGGGGTATGTCTGGCGAACCGGCCTTATATTGCTGGCGGCGGCGTTCGCGGCTATGCTGATCGGCGCGGGGAGCGGCGCGTGCGCGGCGAAGGCGTCCGCGGGGTTCGCCCGGAACCTGCGGCGCGACATGTATTATAATATCCAGACATTCAGCTTTTCGAATATAGACAAATTCTCGACATCCAGTCTGGTTACAAGGCTGACCACGGATGTCATGAACGTTCAAAACGCGTTTCAGATGATAATCCGTATGGCGGTGCGCGCTCCTGTCATGCTTATCCTCTCTTTTTTCATGGCGTTCAGTTTAAGCCCGCCGTTATCCATGATATTCCTGGGCGCGTTACCCGTGCTGGCTTTGGGGCTGTTTTATATAATGAGCAGCGTGCATCCCATATTCGTCAGGGTTTTCAAGACATACGACCGTCTGAACAAGGTGGTGCAGGAAAACCTTCGCGGTATCCGCGTGGTCAAAAGCTATGTGCGCGAAGAGTTTGAGGAGGATAAGTTCAAGGGGATTTCGGGAGAGATCTTCGCGGATTTCACCCGCGCTGAGAAACGCTTGGCGTTTAACGCGCCGTTAATGCAATTTTGCATGTACTGCTGTCTGCTGCTGATAGCGTGGATAGGCGCGCGGCTGATTGTCAGCCGGACGCTGACCACAGGCGAATTAATGAGCATGTTCACATACTCCATGCAGATATTGATGAGCCTGATGATGCTGTCCATGGTGTTTGTTATGCTGATCATCTCCAGGGCTTCCGCCGAACGTATCGTGGAAGTGCTGAACGAAATATCCGATCTTGCCAACGCGCCCGAACCATTGCGCGCGGTGAGGGACGGCTCCATTGAATTCAAAGACGTGAATTTCAGCTACGCCGGCAACGGCGGTAAACTCTGCTTAAGCGGAGTGAATCTGGAGATACGGTCCGGCGAAACAGTCGGCATTTTGGGCGGCACCGGCAGTTCAAAAACGACTTTGGTTCAACTGATCCCCAGGCTGTACGACGCCACATCCGGTTCCATACTGATCGGCGGCTCGGATGTGCGCGATATAGATATTGAAACCCTTCGTGATGAAGTCGCGGTAGTGCTGCAAAAGAACGTGCTGTTTTCCGGCACCATCAAAGAAAACCTGCGGTGGGGAAACCCCGACGCCACGGACGAGGAACTGATCCGCGTCTGTAAGCTGGCTCAGGCGGACGAGTTTATTCAGGGGTTCCCTGATAAATACGACACATATATCGAGCAGGGCGGGGCCAATGTATCCGGCGGGCAGAAACAGCGCCTGTGCATAGCGCGCGCGCTGCTGAAAAAGCCCAAGATCCTTATCCTCGACGATTCGACCAGCGCGGTGGACACACGCACGGACGCGCTGATACGCAAAGCCTTCCGCGAGGAGATCCCGCGGACAACGAAACTGATTATAGCGCAGCGGGTGGCTTCCGTTCAGGACGCGGACAAGATAGTCGTTATGGACGCCGGCGGGATTCACGCGGTCGGCACACATGACGAACTGTCGCGAAACGATCCTATCTATCGGGAAGTATATAATTCACAGACAAAAGGAGGCGGCGACTTTGACCAAGCCGGATAAGAGACGTCCTCCGTCAGTCAGAATAAGCGGTAAAACGGCTTTGCGGCTCTTCAAGTTTATTTCCGGAAAGCATAAGCCGCTGTTTGTATGCGTGCTTATTTTTATAGTAATCAGCTCCGTGGCGAATGTGGCCAGCGCGGCGTTTATTAAAACCCTTATTGACGATTATATAGCACCGCTGCTGCTTTCGGATCGTCCTGATTTTTCCGGGCTTCTGAGGGCAATAGGGACGATGGGCGCCGTATACGCCGCGGGCATTGCCTCAACGCTGTTTTATAACCGTTTTATGGTTACAATATCCCAGGATGTGTTAAAGCGGATCAGGGACGACATGTTTTCTCACATGCAGTATCTGCCGGCAAAATATTTTGACAGGAACGCGTTCGGCGATGTTATGAGCCGTTACACCAACGACACGGATACCCTCCGGCAGATGATCTCCATGAGCATTCCTCAGGCGTTCGCGTCGCTGGTCATGATTATATCCGTAATATTCGCTATGTTCGCGATCAGCCTGCCGATGACCTTTTTGGTATTTGCCTGCGTGGCTATTATGCTGTTTGTCACAAAGGCTATCGGCGGGCGATCCGCGGTTCATTTTATTAAACAGCAGGGGACATTGGGCAATGTCAACGGCTTTATTGAGGAAATGATAAACGGGCAGAAGGTTGTGAAGGTTTTCAACCATGAAAAGGCGGCGGTTCGGGAATTTGACGCCAAAAACGACGAACTCTTCGAACACGCGGCGGAGGCTAACCGGTACGCGAATATACTGATGCCGATTATGGGCAATATAGGAAATATCCAGTATGTGCTTATCGCGCTGATCGGCGGCGCTATGGCTATTTTCAACTTCGGAGGCGTAACCATAGGCGCTATTGGCGCGTTTCTATCCCTGTCCAGAAGTTTTTCCCAGCCGATAGCGCAAATTTCCATGCAGGTAAACGCGGTTATTATGGCGCTGGCCGGCGCGGAACGGATATTAAATCTGCTGGACGAGCCGAGGGAAGCGGACGAGGGTTATGTAACGCTGGTCAACGCGAGGCTTGAAGGCGGTAATATCGTTGAATGCGCGGAACATACCGGCCTGTGGGCATGGAAGCATCCGCATCAGGACGGAAGCCTGACCTATACGGAGGTCAAAGGCGATGTGCGCCTATTCGACGTGGATTTCGCCTACGAAGAAAACAAGCCGGTTCTGCGCAATATAACCATATACGCCAAACCCGGCCAGAAGATCGCGTTCGTCGGCGCTACCGGCGCGGGCAAAACTACCATAACCAATCTTATAAACAGGTTTTATGACATAGCCGACGGAAAGATCCGCTTCGACAATATAAACATCAATAAAATCAAGAAAAGCGATCTGCGGCGCTCATTGGGCGTCGTGCTGCAGGATACCAATCTCTTTACCGGAACAGTAATGGAGAATATCCGTTACGGCAAACTGACGGCGACGGATGAGGATGTTATACGTGCCGCTAAACTGGCAAACGCGCATGATTTTATTACACGTCTGCCCGAGGGATACAGTACCGTGATTGAGGGTGACGGCGGCGCTCTGTCACAGGGGCAGAGGCAGTTGCTGTCCATCGCGCGCGCGGCGGTCGCTGATCCGCCGGTTATGATATTGGACGAGGCTACGTCCAGCATAGACACCCGTACCGAAGTTATAGTCCAAAAGGGTATGGACAGCTTAATGGAAGGGCGCACCGTGTTTGTGATCGCGCACCGTCTGTCTACCGTTCAGAATGCGCAAGCCATAATGGTTATGGAGCACGGCGAGATTATCGAACGGGGAGATCACGAATCACTCCTGGCGATGAAAGGGAAGTACTACCAGTTGTATACCGGGGCTTTCGCGGAATAAGGCGTTTATGAGGAAGGGCTGGCATGTATTACTTTATATGGAATCCCGCCGCGGGGAAAGGCAGCGCGGAGCGGGCTCTGCCATTTATTGAGTCCGCGATGAACGAACGCGGGCTGAGGTACTCGCTGATTAAGACGGAATATCCGGGCCACGCGGAGGAATTGGCGAAGGCGGCCGCCGCGGACACGGAAGCGCGGGCGGTCGTCGCGATCGGGGGTGACGGCACTATTTTGGAAACCGCTTCGGGATTAGCCGGCGCGAACGTTCCTATGGCGTGTATTCCGCTAGGCAACGGGAACGACTTTATGAGTAATTTTTTTGACATGCGTAAATTCAGGTCTGTCGAGGAAAGAACCAAACGATGCCTCGAAACGCTGTTTTCCGGCAAACGCCAAGCGGTTGACATGATAGCGGTTAACGGCGGTTACGCGCTGAATATCGGCAATATGGGCTTGGACGCGGATGTGGCTGATTTGGCTTCAAAACTCAAGCTGGTTTTCGGTTCGTTCTCGTATATCATTGCCATGGTCGCGAGCATTTTTACGTATAAGCCGTTTGACGCCGACGTAACAGTAGACGGCAAGCGGACACAGGGTAGATTTACCCTTATCGCCGCGTGCAACGGCGGACAATACGGCGGCGGATTTCTAATCGCCCCCGGCGCGCGCGTGGACGACGGTAAATTGACGCTCTGCCTGGTGGATCGTATGCCGAGGCTTAAGATACTGGTATTCTTCCCATTCGTGCTGCTCGGCAGGCATACGTTTTTAAAAGAGGTTCATTTCATTGAATGCGGTCACGCGGACGTGGAATACAAGGGCGCGGCTAAAATGTGCCTGGACGGCAATATAGGGCAAAGAGAAGGGCCGGTCAGCTTTGAGCTGCTGCCGGCCGCTTTGGAAATGATTGTGGATGGCGGGGGAGAATTAAATAAAGTTAAGCGCAAATATCCCGGCGGCATATAGAACCATGAACGGTATAGCGCGAAGATCCATCCGCGAAAGCTTCAGCTCTTTCATGCGCGTCCGGTTAACGTCGCCCCGGTAACAGCGTGCTTCCATGGCCGTCGCAAGTTCGTCCGCCCGCCGGAACGAGGAGATAAACAACGGAACCAGCAAGGGTATAAGGGCGCGGGCCCTTTTTACGACCCCTCCGGTGTCAAAATCCGCGCCGCGCGCCGACTGCGCTTTCATTATTTTGTCCATTTCCTCCATAAGCGTGGGGATAAAGCGCAAGGCAATGGTCATCATCATGGCGATCTCGTGCGCGGGCACGCCTACGCGCTTCAGTGGCTTCATGAGGTATTCAATCGCGTCGGTAAGCTCTATCGGCGAGGTTGTGAGCGTTAAGAGGGAGGAACCGACGATCAGCAGGCATAGCCGGGCAGCCATCTTTCCGGCCAGAGCCAGACCCTCCAGGGTAACGCGCAGGAAATAAAACTGAAGCAGCACCGTGTCGCCCGGCGTGAAAAAGACGTTCAACACGGCGGTAAATAACAGTATAAATATTATCCCGCGCAAGCCGCGCAATAAGAACAGCGGCGGCACGCGGGATATTTTTATTACCGCGAACACGCAGACGGCGGTAAATATAAACCCCCAGATGTTGCCCACAAAGAACAGCAGTATAATAAACGCGAGCGCCGATACCAGCTTAAAGCGGGGATCCAGTCTGTGAACGGGCGAATCCGCGGGGTAATACTGCCCGATTGTTATATTTGTCAGCATTGTTATATACCCAGCAGATTTTTCAGCTTATATAACACCATCGGCCATAATTCCCGCGAGGCCAGAGTATTCTTGGTTATGGCCACGGCCAGATCGTTAGCTCTGTCGGCGAAAGCGGAAGTCCCTCCGTATCCGTTATGCCCGAATACCTGAACGTCAGTCGTAACGCCCGCGTGCATACTCATGCCGAATATGGCGTAGCCCAACCCGTACGTGGGTTTTCCGCCGTCTTTCGCGTGGAACGGCTCAAGCGCCGTCCTTAATCTCCCTTCGGGAAGCAGGCGCGTTCCTTCCGCTCCGTCAGGCAGCAAGGCCGCGTAGACGCGAGCGAGGCCCCGGGCGTTCATAATGGCGTTGCTGGATGGAATACAGGCGGCTCGCACGTCCCGCCTCCTCATCCAACCCGACAGCGGGTACGCGCATTCGGGAATCCCGTAAGAATCAGCCTTTAGGGGCTCTTTGTTGAAATCCGCCTCATACAGTTCAGCCACGCGTGAATCCAAGGACTCCGGCAGACCGCAGTATATATCATCTATTCCAAGCGGCTCGCCGATCTCCTCGCGGACGAGCGTCATAATTTCAGATCCGGTGACGCGGCGCAGAAACTCGCCCAACGTCCACGCGAATGTCACCGGGTGGTATTCGCAATGCTCGCCGGCGGGCCAAAGGGGCTTGAGAGCCGCGATCTTTCCACACATAAGATCCCAATTGTTGATATCTTCCACTGTCAGGAATTTGGGCATTTTAGGGATACCGGCGGAATGTGTGAGAACGTCCCGCAGCGTGACGTTCTCCTTGCCCTTCGCGCCGAACGCCGGCCAAACGTCGCTTATCTTCTGATTATAATTCAATACGCCCTTTTCGGCCAATATATGGACCAATGTAGCCATAACGCCTTTGAACGCGGAAAACACAGGGAACAGTGTGGTTTCATCCACAGCCTTGCGGGAATCTTTATCCATTGCGCCGGAACAGGTGTCGACGATCAGTTCGCCGCGGTGGTAAACGGACAACTGAATCCCAATTTCCTTGCCGTCCGCCGTCAGACGGTCAAGCATATCCTTCATTTTCCGCTGGGGATTATTTATCATAATAGCCTCCATTCCATCGATGGTTCAGATAAGGCGTGAGCGCGTCCGCCGCGTCCGCCAGTGAAAAAATTCTTTCCGGCACATCCCAGCCCGCCCGCCGCAACGCCCGCATGAGATACGCCGGGCGCGGCGCGGCCAGCCCCATGGCCTCCAATTCGCTTACATGGCTGAATACCTCTCCGGGTCCCCCGTCGAAAGCTATGCGCCCATGATTAATTACGACAACGCGTTCGGCCAGTTTAGCCACGTCCTCCATACTATGCGACACTAAAACAACAGTCAGGTTCATTTCCTCGCGCATAAACCGTATCTGTTCCAGAATTTCATCCCTGCCCTTGGGATCAAGGCCGGATGTGGGTTCGTCCAATATCAGGATTTCCGGGCGCATAGCCAGGACGCCCGCTATGGCGGCGCGTCGTTTTTGCCCGCCGGACAGCTCGAACGGCGATTTTTCGAACAAGGCGGGCTCTATGCCAACAGCCGCTAAGGCTTGCTCGGCGCGTTCCCTTACTTCGTCCGCGGAAAGGCCCATATTCGCCGGGCCGAATTCTACATCTTTAAGTACGGTAATTTCAAACAATTGGTGTTCCGGGTATTGAAATACCAGCCCCACGCGCTGACGTATGGATTTCAGTTTGCTTTTGTCGGCGCGAATGTCCGCTCCGTTGAATAAAACTTGGCCGGACGTGGGCGTCAGCAGAGCGTTAAAATGCTGAATCAGCGTGGATTTTCCGGAACCCGTATGGCCGATAAGCCCGATAAACTCGCCCCGCGTTATGGACATGCTTACCCCGTCCAGGGCTTTCTTTTCAAAGGCGGAACCCTGATTGTATATGAAAGAGATATCCTTTATCTCCAGAATAGGCTTGTAATCTTTAACGGCGGCGGGCTTGGCGCGAACGGGGATGCTCGCCGGTTTTTCCGCGCCGTCCGCCACGGCGGATAAGGCGTCCGTCAACTCGTTCATAGTCAGCAAATCCGATGGCAGTATAGCCGCGCCGATTCTAGCGTTTAATATATACGCCAACTCCGTGGCCTGAGGCACATCCAAGCCCAAGCTTTTCATAGCCTCAACCTGTTTGAAAACCTCCCGGGGCGGGCCGTCGATAGTGATTTGACCGTGATCGACGACAATCACCCGATCCGCCCGCACAGCTTCCTCCATAAAATGCGTGATGAGTATGACGGAGATCCCTTCCTCTTTATTCAGGCGGATAATCGTGTCGATTACTTCACGTCTGCCCGCCGGATCCAGCATAGCGGTAGGTTCGTCCAGAACAACGCAACTGGGTTTCATCGCAAGTACCCCCGCGATTGCCACGCGCTGTTTCTGGCCGCCGGACAGATGGTGCGGCGCGGCTCGCCTGTACTCTTCCATGTCCACAGCGTTTAGGGCCTCTTCAACGCGTTCGCGTATCTGTCGCGGCGGTACGCCCAGATTTTCCGGCCCGAAAGCGACGTCCTCCTCCACGATGGTAGCGATGAGCTGGTTATCGGGGTTCTGGAATACCATGCCCGCCGACTGGCGCACATCCCATACACGCGAGGCGTCGTGAGTATCAATCCCGTTTACCCAGATGGTTCCTTCGTTAGGCGTCAGCAGCGCGTTAATCTGCTTCGCGAGAGTGGACTTGCCGGAGCCGTTCCGCCCTAAAACAGCCGTAAACAGTCCCTTTTCGACGCTCAGATCAATGCCGTTCAACGCCGGGGGGGCCTCGGGGGCATTGTCTTCGTTATATTGGATATATTTAAATACCAATGATTCGGTGCGGATAATTTCCATGTGTTGACTCCTTTTGCGCTTACGCGCGTATGTGCGTTATTTTATCATGTTTTTCTTTTGCGGTAAAGGCTGGCGTTATATCCTTATATCCGCTGGAAATATTAAAGCCCCGCGAAAACGCCGTGTTTGCCGGCATTTTCACTGGGCTTAATTTTGTTTTCACCTTCTTGCCTTAATCCGCGAGTTTGCGTCTTTAACGGGGTCAATCGCCATAGAGCAGTCAAGCGTGTGATAGCCGGGATAAATCAGCAACAAAGCGGTTAGAAAAAATCTAACAATACCCGCATGGTTAAATACATTCGGTGAATCGCGAGGATTAAATTTTTCACAGATATTACAAGACGCCTTGAGTAAAATCTACGATGAATAGAGCACTGTGGTAGATTCAAATAACTGATTAGCGGCAATCATCTTATAACAAGGATTTTAATGAATCCCCTGACACAGGTTGAATACAACCAAATCAGGGTTTTTTATGCCTTTAACTCGCATCCATCTCAAGAGCGCGCAAGCGAGGTCGCCGCTTTACATCGGAACGCCGGCGTTGTATAATAACAGCCGTCAGCATCAAGAAAAATCACGATAAAGAGGGAGCTTCCATGAAAAGAATATTACTTACGGCGCTCGCGGCAATGTTTTTGTTAACCTCCTGCGGCGGCGCGGACAATAACCCCGAAACACCCACGGAAACGCCGGCGCAAACCTCCGAGCCGGCAACGGACACCATACTCGACTATTTCCCCATCCGCACCAACACGAATTATCACTATGAATCCCCGGCCAACCCCGAGTTAACCCAGGATATATATGTAACGTACACGGGCGGCAGCCGAGTTCAACGCCGGGCCGCGTCGGACAAGGTTTCTTCCACCGAGGTGCTGCAGTATCAGAACGGGGAATTGAAGCTTGTATACGGCGAGCCAAACTTTTATTTTTATGAGGATTTAACGGCGGTTGAGCCTATATTGGACATGCTGCTGCTGAAAGAGCCGTTGGAGCAAGGGCGTAAATGGAGTTTGGACGCCGCAGGGGAATCCGAGATAACAGGACTCGATATCAACGTTTCAACGCCGAGCGGAGACTACAGCGCCTTGGAAGTTGCCACTGTATTTACTGACGGACGGCGGCAAAAGGAGTATTACGCCAAGGGCGCCGGGCTGGTAAAAACCGTTTATACCATGCCGGATAACAGTACTTTTGAAATTGATTTGGCCAGTATTACGGAACAAGCGTCGCTGATTGTTCCCGTGGATTTCTTCTACCCGGACGCGGGGTCGGAAACAGGGTACGGCAAAGAGGAGAGGGAGGTGACTCTAAATACGAACAGCGGCCTGGCGTCCATTTTCACTGAACAAATGAAGGCCGCGGGCGCGTCGGGATATGTTTGGCTTCCGGGTGAGACCAGAGTCAATTCCATCGACGTTGATCGGGTCAATAACTTAATAACGGTAGATCTCTCAGATAATAACGGCGTCGGCACGGAAGAGGGCCTGCGTATGATAGCGGATACCTTGGGGCATTTTTACGGCGCGAGCAAGGTGAGGCCCACAGTTAACGGCGGGGATTATACCGCCGCCGGCAAAACATACGGCCAGGAGGATTTTATCACGGTTACGGTGGAAGCGGATCAGGCGGTTATTAATTAATGCCGGCGCGGATAGCGACGCACGCCGCCGTCGCCGAACTGACGCGGCGTTACAATTATCAGCCTAGGAAAAGCCTGGGGCAGAATTTTCTCACCGACCCAAGGGTGGCTGAAAAGATAGCCGCCGCCGCGCGGATCACGCCGGATGATTGCGTTATTGAAATCGGCCCGGGGCTGGGCGGGCTGACGGAAGCGCTGTCTGAAAACGCGGCGGCGGTTCTGGCGGTGGAAGTTGACAAGCGCCTGATCGATATACTGAAGGAGATCTTCGCGGGAAACAGCAGGGTGGAAATTATTCAGGGGGACATTCTGAAGATGGATGTCGGCGCTCTGATGTTGGAGCGAGGTTGGCGTACGGCGAAGCTTGCCGCGAATCTGCCTTATTATATCACAACTCCTGTTTTAATGAGTCTGCTGGAAAGCCGATGCCCCTTGAGCGTGATTACCGTAATGGTACAGAAGGAAGTAGCAACGCGTTTATGCGCCAAACCCGGCGGTAAGGATTACGGCGCGCTGTCGCTGGCGGCGGCCTATTACGCGGATGTAACCCTTACGGCCATTGTGCCGCGGAATTGCTTCTATCCGAGGCCGCACGTGGATTCCGCGGTTGTGACGCTGGAGTTAACCGGACCAAAGGCGGAACCGGACGACGAGGAGCTGCTGTTTAAGTGCGTCAGAGCGGCATTTGGGCAGCGCCGCAAGACATTGCTGAATTGCCTGCGCGCGCGGGAGTGGATCAACAAAGGACGGGAAGAACTGCTGAATATTATAAAAGGATGCGGCTTCGACGGAGACATACGCGGGGAGGCGATTTCGCTGGAGGGATTTATCCGGTTAGCCCGCAAACTGAAAGACTGATTTCATCATTCCCATGGTCCCCGCATATGATCTCATGGGGTGATCTCATGAATTATCATCGGCATTTTATACCGTTGAAATCTGACAGCAAGGGGTTTGAGCTGAGCGGGAAAGAGCCTTTGGGCCGCTGTTTGCTGGAGGATCGGGGAGATTTAAGCAGGCTGTCGCTGTGGGTACAGGACTTGAAGGCGAAAGCGCCTTATAAGGTTGTTTTAATCCTGTCCGACACAGGAAAATACACGGGTGTGCCGCTGGGCTCGCTGTATGTGGACGGCAAGGGTAAGGGCGAGTTCAAGACCGAATTTGATTCGACCGGCTTGGCGGACGGTCAGGGGTTGTCGCGCTTGAGCGCGGTGGCCGTTTTAGCGGGCGGCGGCGGGGATGTTCTATGCCCGCTGGTGGGTTATAAGGACGGCCCGGTCCTCTGGAAAAACCATTTTACAATCCCGGACAAGGGCGGCAAAGCCGAGGTTAAAAGTGTACGCTACGCTCTGACAAGGGCGGATTACGGAGGCGAAAACGCTGAGAGCGGCGGCAATGAAGCCGCGCCAGGCGATCAAGACGAGTCCGCCGCCTTCGCTCCAGATACGGTCGAGCCGGAAACCGGCGTTCAGTCACTGGAAGATATGTCGCCTGAACAGGAAACGAACGCGCGGCAGGATGTAAGCGAACAGGAAACCAACACTCAGCGGGAAGAGGAAGAGCCTGTTGAAGTCGTTACAGCACGGCCAGTAAACGCGGACGAAGACGATACGGACGACAATCCGTTCAAATTTTTTGATAATGACGCCGGCGTGCCCGAATACGCCGATGTTCAGGATTTCTTCGGCAGCCTGACGAATTACTCACCGGAAGAGGTAGAGAATATTCGAAAAAAGACCGATAAGATCTTCGAAAAACTAAGCGAGGACGTGCAATCCATTGCTGAAGAAAAGTCGCGGGACGCTAATTTGCCCGAAGTGGATTATGATGTCCTCGGCGATTTGAACGTGATCTTCGATGAAAACATAGAGATAAATCCATTCGACACCAGCTCGCCGGACGCTCAATGGGTGCGCATATCCTTGAAAGAGCCTGTGTATCTGCCAATAGATTACCGTTATCTGATGAATCATCCGCTGATCGTGGCAGCGTATAAAAAATACAATCATTTGATTTTAGGCCGTATGAACAACGACGGCAAAACTGAATACGCTCTGGGCATGCCCGGCATTTATGAGCCGCAGTATGTCAACGCCGCCCGAATGATGGGCTTCACACAGTTTAAGACTGTTGCTGAGAACGGCGGGCAACTGCGCCCCGGCGATTATGGATATTGGCTGACGCCCTTGCGCGGGCTTGAGGCCAGTTTGGCCCAGTAACCCGAAATATCGGAGGAAGACATGCGCACGAGAAAAAAGCCATGGACCGGCCGCGAGCTTCATGAAAACAGCAGTGTTGTAAATGAACCGATGAGGCTGCGGGGTAAGTGGAAGGAATACTTTGGCAGCAATAACCCCATTCATCTGGAAATCGGCTGCGGGAAGGGGAAATTCCTGACCGCCGCGGCTCAGGCGTTTCCGGAAATCAACTATATCGGGCTGGAACG
>JAISZF010000117.1 GCA_031269415.1 Clostridiales bacterium | reverse complement strand
TATAAACCTTTTGTTTTTCAATTCAGTCCCCTCTTTCTGCGCGTTCTTCGATTAACTAAAGTTCGCGCTGAACCCGGCTTTTAATTATACCGGGTTCACGCCGCTTAATAACACTTACTTCTTTAGTACGGAAACAGCCGTGTCAATATTCTTTTCGGATTCGGGAATGGTTTCGCCCGCGAGAATCTTCGCCGCGCTCAGCATACCCTGATAACCCATTTTATCCGGGTTCTGCTGCATTGTCGCCAGCAAAGCGCCGTCTTGAATCAATTCCTGTATCGCGCCGGAGTTGTCAAAACCAACGCCGATTACAGTGCCGCCCGCTTCTTTGATGGCGTTGCCGACGCCTGTGGTGGAGCCTTCATTAGCGCCGAACAACCCGACGACTCCCTGAGTGACAAAGTTAGTGGCAGCGTCTTTAGAGCGGGCCACGTCGCCCTCGGCGTACTGCGTTTCCAGAAATTCGAAAGCGCTGCCCTCGAAAGCCGAGCGGAACCCGGTTTCGCGAGCCACAACCGAAGCGGTGGAGGAATTGACGTTCACCACGCCGATCTTCCCGGATGTAACGCCCTTTTCCGTCAAAGCCGCGATCATTGTTTCGCCCGCTGTCTTCCCGGCGGCGGTGTTATCGGTGGTTAATGTCTGTTCGGCTGGGAAATCGGCTGGGGAGTCCACATAAATAATTTTTACGCCTTTGCCAGTGGCTTCCTGCAACGCCGATGTCACCGCGTCAGGGCCGTTAGCCGCCAGCAGTATAACCTGCGCGCCGGCCGCCACAGCGTTGTTGATTACCTCAATCTGCTTGGCGTCGTCCTTAACGTCCGGCGCCTGCCAGATATACTCTATTGAGCTGCCCGCCGCGTTCAACTCTTCAACAGCTTTCTTGCATCCGGCGTCGATATTGGCCCAATACTGATCCATCTGATCCATTGTTATCAGGTACACCTTGCCGCTGGCGGCTGTGGTTGAAGCTGTCTGGCCGCCCTCGGCGCGAAGCACGGACACAGCGGTATCGATATTTTTCTCGGATTCGGGAATGGTTTCGCCCGCGAGAATCTTCGCCGCGCTCAACATGCCTTGATAACCCATTTTATCTGGGTTCTGCTGCATTGTCGCCAGCAGAGCGCCGTCTTGAATCAATTCCTGTATCGCGCCGGAGTTGTCAAAACCCACGCCGATTACAGTGTTGCCGCTTTCTTTAATGGCGTTGCCGACGCCTGTGGTGGAGCCTTCATTAGCGCCGAACAAGCCAACAACTCCCTGTGTTACAAAGTTTGTGGCGGCGTCTTTGGAACGGGCCACGTCGCCCTCAGCGTACTGCGTTTCCAAAAACTCGAAAGCGCTGCCCTCAAAAGCCGAACGGAACCCGGTTTCCCGAGCCACAACCGAAGCGGTGGAGGAATTGACGTTCACCACACCTATCTTCCCGGAAGTGACGCCCTTTTCCGTCAAAGCGGCGATCATTGTTTCGCCCGCTGTCTTCCCGGCGGCGGTGTTATCGGTGGTTAATGTCTGTTCGGCCGGGAAATCAGCCGGGGAATCCACATAGATAATTTTCACGCCTTTTCCCGTTGCTTCTTGCAGCGCCGATGTCACCGCGTCGGGACCGTTCGCCGCCAGCAGAATCACTCCCGCTCCGGCCGCGACCGCGTTGTTGATTACCTCGATCTGTTTGGCGTCGTCCTTAACGTCAGGCGCCTGCCATATGTACTCTACTTCCGTGCCGGCGGCTTTGAGTTCGTCCACAGCCTGCCGGCACCCGGCGTCTATGTTGGCCCAATATTGATCCATCTGATCCATTGTTATCAGATAGACCTTGGAACCTGCCGCGGGCGCGGGTTCAGCCGATTGCTCCGGCTCGGGCGCCGCAGATTCAACCGCGGCCTGCTCTGTCTCCGCCGAGGGGGACTGGGTCGAGGCCGTCTGGACGCTCGATCCTCCGCACGCGGCGCCGAACACAAGCACGGCGGAAAGGGACACGGCTAAAGCTGGAAGGTAAAACAACTTTCTAAGCATACTAAAAACCTCCTACATAATTAAATACGTTTATAAAACGCGGGCGCGAAACACGCCCGAACGCTTCTTACACCCGTGATTCCGTTTTCTCCTGGCCGCGATTCAGCAAAGAATTCAGAAACGGCGTATCTGTTAAACGTCTCTGTGAGCCTCTCCTGATAAGCACATCCAGCAGCACTGATAAGACAACGATAATGCCTATTACGATATTGCGGATAGCCACAGGCGCTCCCGCGAATTGCAGCCCGTTTTGCAGCACGCTCCAGATAGCAGCGCCGATTACGGTACCCAGCAGTATGCCCTGGCCGCCCAAAGTGCTTACGCCGCCGATTACAGAAGCGGCCACGGCGTAAAGCTCATAGCTGTTTCCCGTATCCATCGCGCCCATTCCGGTTGTGGCGCAGACGATCAAACCCGCCACGCACGCGCATGCCGCGCTGACGACATAGGCGGCGGTAATAGTCGCGCTGATATTAACTCCGGACAGCCGGGCAGCGTCAGCGTTGCTTCCCACCGCGTAAATATGTCGGCCAGTCCGCGTCTTACTGAGAAGAAAATTGAAGAGCAGCCAGAGCGCGATAGCGATAATAACAGGGCTGTAGATGGAAAAACCGCCTATCAGGTTCCCGCCGGCATCCATTTTGCCGCCGAATGTGAGTATTTTTCCGTAATAGAAAAAGTTTTTGAAAGCCTCTGTCGTGGCCTTGCCTATTCCGATGCTGATTGTGTCGGTATTGTGATTGTTGTTGACTATCTGCGCTATGCCCCGCGCTATTGTCATTGTGCCCAAAGTGGCTATAAATGGCGGCAGTTTGCATGTCGCCACCAGTTGGCCGTTGATAACCCCGGCGGCGACGCAGCATATAAACGTAGTCAATATAGCCCATACGGGATGGACACCCTTTGTCATCATTGTGGCGGCCATCATGCTGCTCATGCCCATAATCGATCCGATGGAGAGATCAATATTGCCCGTGATCAGCACATATGACTGTGCTATCCCAATAATCAGATACGGCGCGATTTGCCGCAGCAGGTTCCCCATATTATCCGGCGAAAAAAAATTAGAGCTTAAAATCTGAAACACAACGCAAAGAGCGATCAAACCGATGGTTACGGATATAACCTGCCCCATGCCGCGAACAGCCAGCAGACGCTTGAAGTAATTCTTTCCGCGCCGCGTTTTATCAGTATTCATGTCCACTCACCCCCAACGCTCTAAACGGATTCGGCGACCGCTAACTTGTCGTCGAACATTGTGGCGCGTTTCATAATCTCGTTTTGCGTGGCTTCGCCTGCCATAAATTCTCCTGTGATCCTGCCGTCGCACATGACTATTATCCGGTCGCTTACGCCCATAATTTCCGGCATTTCCGACGAAACGAACATTACCCCTATGCCATTACGCTTCAGATCGTTCATCAGATTATAAATCTCGACTTTAGCGGCAACGTCTATGCCGCGCGTCGGCTCGTCAAATATCACGACTTGGGAATTGCGGGCCAGCCACTTGCTTACGACCACTTTCTGCTGATTACCCCCGGAAAGGCTTACGGTCTCCACTTCCGCGTGGGGCAGCCTTATCCGCAGCTCCCGTATATATTTTTCAACCATTGCCCGCTCCGAGCGCAGGTTCACGTATCCGAAGCGATTGGAAATAATGTCGAGGCTCGGCAGGGAAATGTTTTCCCGCACGCTCAGTCTCACGCACAGCCCGTCTTTCTTTCGATCCTCCGGAACCAGCACCACGCCGTTTTTGATCGCGTCGAACGGGCCGCGTATTATTAACTGCTTCCCGTTTAAAAATATCTGGCCGCTTTCTTTCGGATCCACACCGAAAACCGCCCGTGTCATCTCTGTTCTTCCCGCGCCCATCAGCCCGGCGACGCCCACGATCTCTCCCTTATACAATTCCAGGTTAATATTCCGCACCATGAGGCCCGCGTTCAGATTGCGCACCTCGAAGATCTTCCCGCCCCTCTGGCAGGAGATCTTCGGATATTTTTCCTTAATCTCACGCCCCACCATATATGAGATGATCTCCGGCAGGGTAGTGTCCTCGTTATTCATGTCCGTTATATATTTCCCGTCGCGCATGATTGTGACGCGATCGGCTATGCGCCCTATTTCCTCCAGCCTGTGTGAGATATATATAACGCCTCGGCCATCCGCCCGCAGTTCGCGGATTATACGGAATAGATCCTCGATTTCCTTGGCGGTCAGGGCTGAGGTCGGCTCATCCATTATAAGTATCCGCGCGTCAATGGACAGGGCTTTAGCGATTTCCACCATCTGCTGTTTGGAAACAGCCAGATCCCCGACCACGGTTTCCGGGTCTATGTCCACGTTCAGCCTGCCGAGTATCTCCCGCGCCTTATTATTCATCTCGGTTTGCGTTAAAACTCCCCGTTTTGTAAGCTCGCGGCCCAGAAAGATATTCTCGGCCACGGTAAGGTGCGAACACATATTGAGTTCCTGATGAATGATGGCCACTCCGAGTTCTTTCGCCTTTTTCGCGTTATACTCGCCCTGCTTCGCGCCGAAGACAATAATCTCCCCGCTGTCCCTGGGGTAAATGCCGCTAAGCACTTTCATAAGGGTAGATTTCCCCGCGCCGTTCTCGCCCAGAAGCGCGAGAACCTCGCCCGCCCTTAATTGAAACGAAACGTTATCCAGCGCCTGCACGCCGGGAAAGGCTTTATTGATACCGGACATTTCCACAATATATTCGGGCGCGTTTCGCTCCCGCGCCGCTTTATCAGCTACGGCCGCATCACTTCGCATAAAACGATCACCTGTCCGTTTTAGCCCTCGTCTCGCTGTAAGGCACAAATTTTACCTGACATACAGCGTGGTTTTGGGCGATATAATCAATGCGCTGCTACTTATTACGCAAATCAGTATAACAGCCGGGTAATATTGTGAATAGGGGTGTATATTTTGACTTACAGGGGGATTCTTTGGATCGTGCAAAAAAACGCGCCGCCAGGCGGGGCGCGATAGGGATTATTCGAAAAAGCCCGTGAATAGCCGATTCTCGGCTGTTCACGGGCTCCTTCGCGTTTTCAAAACGGAAAAGTCAATCGGTTAACTCGATAATGCTTTTACATACTTCTGATTCCGGCTGTTCGGCTTGTCAGGGATTGTCATTTTCAGCTTGCCGGATTCAAGTAATGGCTTCAATATTTTGGTTCTGAAATAGCCCCTGTTCGTGATGCCGATATACCGCTGAATCTCATCGCGCGTTCGCGGCTCTTCACAAAACGCGAGAATTATCCTCACTCTTGCGTCTTGGTTGGTATCTTGGTTGGCATCACCGTCCAAGTTTGCGCTATTCAATGAGTCAGCGTATATTTTTTCCAAAGACGATAGCAACGCTGACAGTGTAAACTCAATGAATTTGCTGGAATCAGCTATATGCTGACCGTAATACAGCGCGTCGTAGTATTCCTGCCTGTTTTGATAAACAACCGACTCCATCGGTATCCACGCAAAAATGGCGTTCCACTTAGCGAGCAGGAGTGTCTGCCAAAGCCGCCCCATGCGCCCGTTACCATCGGCGAAGGGGTGGATGGTTTCTATCTCATAATGCAGAATCGCGCTCATCAGCACCGGGTGCAAGTACGACGATTTCGCCCAGGCAAACAAGTCCTCGATAAGTTGCTGCACGAACCGCGGACGCGCCCCGATGTGAATTGCCACATCGCCGTCGAACACGCCGACATCGCCGCTACGGAACTTGCCCGCCTCTTTCACAAGCCCGTCGGTCATCAGCTTGTGGGCTTTCAAAAAGTCCTTCACGGCATAGGGGTTGAACGTCATAATCTTATCGTAGGCTTCGTAGGCGTTCTTGACCTCTTTGACCTCCGTTTGCTTGCCCGCGACGACCTTGCCCTCAATAACGGCGGACACTTCGCCGAGAGACAGCGTGTTGCCCTCAATGGCGAGAGAGGAATGAATCGTCCGTACCCGGTTCTCTCGGTGCAGTTTGATGTCGCGCTTGAAGCCCGTGCCGAACTCAAGGCGGGTTACGGTCTCCACGATTTTAGCTAGGTAATCGGCTGCTTTCTCGGTGATGGTATATGGAGGTTTGCTCAACTCATCTCCCCCTATATCTTCGCCAAGACATCTGCTCGGCAGTCAGACAACCTTTGTAGCCAATAGAAAATTCCATTAAATCACCCCACTTTAAACTCACTCCCGTTTCTGCCGCCCGTTCTCAACCTCAACCACCCTGTCGGCGGCTATGAGGTTATCTCGCAGGCTCGACGCCAAAATAACCGCGGCGATCCCGCGATCACGCAGCATACGTATAAGTCCCAGCACATGACGCCGCGCGCGCAAATCTGTTTCGGCCATAGGCTGAACGCAGAATACGGCTTTCGGCTTGAAGAGGCATACCCGGTGGTAGATTAGGTTATACAGCGACAATCTGGACAGCATGGAAATATCCTCGGCGTTAATATCCTCGCCGATAATTTCCCTGTACTCCCGCAGGACGCAGCGACGCGCGCGGTTATCTAGCCAAAGGCGCGGCGTACGGCGTTCCAGCGGGAAACAGAAATTGTCCAAAAAAGACATATTGTGGAACAGCGTATTCCTGATGGGGTTCTCCCCGATCACCATAATATTTCGGTATATATCCCGCTTACGCGCCGCTTTCGCGGAGTTAAAAAAAACTCCGCCCGATCTCGGCCTGGCCTGGACGGACATAATGGCTTCCATCGGGGCGGCAATCGAATTATCTTGATCGAATATCAGCAGGCACTCGCCCTTGTGTACCGACAAGGTAAAATCGTTCATAGAGCCGTAACTTAATGCCTTGAGTGTCAGCGCAGGCTCTTCCTTCTCAATTTGAGCGCGTCTCGCGGACAACGGAAGGGTATCCCGTACTTCAAGGGGTGGATCGATAAGCAGGGGATCTCGCAGGTTTTCGCGGCTTAATATTTTTATAATTTCACCGTTAGACATCAACGCGGCTCTGTTACAAATCTGGCTGATTTCATCGTGATAGTTGGAGATATAAAGAAACGACATACCCTTTGACGCGTACCGCCGGATATAATCGTGAAACCGCGCCAATTCCGATTCCATAATCACATCGCTTATATCCCTTATTATAACCAGAACAGCCCCTGTGGCCGAAGCCCTCACAAGCTCGGCTGCGCAGCGCTCCAACGGGCTTAAGTCGGCTGCCCATGTCCTCCCGCTGACCGGCAGATCCAGTTCAGCGGCGATTTGATCAAAACGCCTGTCCAAGGCTCTATCCGGGATAATGAATCTCTTAAACCCCGGTCGGATAACAAATATATTGTCGGACATGGACATATAATCAAGCAGCCTACCGCGTTTATCAATAACCGCCGCCGGATTATCGAAGGGGGAAATCCGCCGATAGCTGTTGATCAACTTTTCCCCGATATACACATGGCCGCAGCGAATGGGCGTGTTTTGCCTTATCAGATCCACAAGCGCATCCAAGCCGTGATTATTCAGGCAAATAAGGCCCATAATCTCGCCCTTGCCGATATGGAAGCTTATGTTGCGAAGCAATTCCGCTCCCCTGTAATCGGTGAGGGTTACTTTATTCAAACATAACGCGTCCGGCTTGATTAGTGTTCCCTTCCTCAAACAATTTTTCACCCGCCCGGCCTATAATCAGCGGCAGGGTAATCAGTATATCCGTACCCATGTTCGGGACGCTGTATATGGTTAAGCCGTACTCCTCGCCGAACAGGAGTCGGATACGGTTATTGACGTTAACCAGCGCGATACCGTCGCGCTCCGGCTCGCCCGTTCCGATATTCCGCATAGACAGGCGATTTAATTTTCCCGTGATCTCGCGCAGGCGATTCTCATCCATGCCCACACCATCGTCGGATACGGTTACGCGCAAGCGTTTCTCCGCGCTCTCGATCTTTATCAAAATCTGACCCGATGTGATTTTGCCCTCTATACCGTGAATGATGGCATTTTCCACAATGGGCTGCAAGGTTATTTTAGGCAGGCGGCACTTATAAAGCAATTCCTGATCCCCGTCGCTGAACTCGATATCCAGATGTATCCTTTGGCCGAATCGGTATTGTTGTATTCGATAATAATTATAAATGCTCTCGATTTCATCCTCCAGACTCACAAGCTGCTCTGTGTTTGAGATAGAGTATCGGAAATACGAGGCAAGGGTTTCCACCATGGTAGCGACGTTTTCCAGCCCTCCCTCCAGAGCCTCACCCCGTATGCCCTCCAGCGTGTTGTATAAAAAATGCGGGTTTATTTGATTTTGCAGGGCTAAATATTGCGCCAGGTTTTGATTGGACGCGTAACCTTTTCCAGACTCGGTAACGGAAATAAGCGTTTTAAGAGCGTGAGCCGCTCCGGGGGAATACTGGTAGCGAAATTTATCTATGTCGCTTAAGGTGTAACCATCGCCGATAAGATTAAGCATCCGATCGACTTCCCGATTCGGTTTATACAGGATCCTATAGCCCAAATAAATAAGCCCGGTCAGAAGCGCGCACTTGACAATAAACGACGCGGGAACCCGCTCCCACGGCGCGGCGAGCGAGAGTATCAGGCTCGCGAACAGTATCGATATATACAGCGCGAGCCTTACGCTCAGAAAGCGAAGCCCGCTCACGCGAACAGTCTCCGATACTCATTGGGGCTGAGACCCGTGTACTTTTTAAAATTCTTGGAGAAATGCTTGAGATCGCTGTACCCGACCTCCTCGCAGATGGCGGCCACGGTTTTATTTGTGTCCTTCAGATAATCGCAGGCTTTGCCTATGCGGACTTCGGACAGGTATTCCAGATAGTTCTTCCCCGTTTCCTGTTTGAACAACGTGCTGAAGTAGGTCGGGTTGAAGCCTGTTATTTCCGCTATCTTATTCAGAGTGATCTGCGATGCGTAATTCTCGTGAATATACCGTTTAGCGAGGCGCATGGGCTTCGCGTCCGCTTTCTGCCGCTCGTCCAGTATCATTTCAAAGATGTCGTATAATTCACGCGACAGCAGATCGAAGAGCGCGTCCGCGCTGGGGCACATATCCGCGACGCGGAAAAAGCGTTCCTTTCTGCTGTCCAGCCATTCGCGGCGCTTGAAATATACGGAAACAAGCGTAAAAAATGATTCATGAATGCTGTTTACAGCCGAGATGGCCATGTAGCCCGTCAATCCCTCAATAGCGAAAAATCGTTCGCGGTATTCGCTTAACGCCGTTTTCAACTGGGCTTTATCCAGCGTTTCCAGAGAAAAGTACACGCTGTTTTTCAGTGAGGACATTAGTTGGAGCGTTATCTGATGGCTTTCCGGCGCTGCCTCGCACGGTTCGCCCTCAATCAATACGCCAGTATTTTCCAGCAGGCGGCGCGTCAGCGCGCTTTCCGCGGACGACAGCGAGCGGGCAAGATCCATCGTGTCCGTTAACGGTTCTCCTATGCCGATAGTCAGCGTGATCTCGCCGAACACGCTGGCATGGGCGTGAAAGTCGTCCAGCACAATTTTCAGACTCTTCCGGATCTGCCCCCGCGCGTCTGCCCTGTAATTAATGAGACCGTACACGCGGCTCTCCGATAAGGCGAACTGGGTGTCGAAACATTCTTTTTCAAGATTCTTCCGCATAGTCAGAATAAGTTTCTCCGACAATACCTCGGCGGCGTTATTGTACTGATCGACGTCCAGGCAGTCTGTTTTCGCTATGAGTAGTTGGAAAACGCCCGGCTCAAAATGAAAATGATATTTTTCGTTCAGCTCGCGCGGCATATACCGCGCTTCTTTTTTCGCGATAAACTCATTTATGTACCCCGAACGCAGCAAATCGGTGTCGTTTCGCAGCCGCTGAACGTTTTCCGCTTCCAGCGCTGTCTGCCGCGTTCTGTTTAGATATTTTGTTCTCATCTTTTGCAGCACCGCGCACAGGTCGTCCTTCCTTACGGGCTTTAAAATGTAGTCCTGCACCTGAAATTGAATAGCCTTTTTCGCGTACTCAAAATTTCGGTATCCGCTGATAATCACAAAATCCAAATCGGATTTTATATCGCGCGCTCTCGTGATAAGCTCAAGCCCGTCGTATCCGGGCATGCGTATATCAGTCAGTAATATATCGGGCATGTGCGCTTTCACGACGTCCAACGCCTCCAGGCTGTTGTGCGCGACACCAACGACTTCCATGTCAAAAGACCGCCAATCCACTAGGTTGCGGATTAACCGGCATACGTTGATTTCATCATCGGCAATTACTACCTTTATAATGGAAAATCACCGCCTCTCCGCTGGCAGAAGTATATAGCGATTACACAAAAAGTTATATTGATTCTAACTTTTTGTGGTATTGTTGTCAACGGAGTGATAAAATATAAAAACGCTGGCGTTGCCGGATAACGTAAAGGAGGTATTATGCCGTTACTATATCATGGGCGATATGATTATCAAGATAAAGAATTCACCTTGGAAGAGTTTATACATTTCAATGAACTGCCCGATTACAAAGTTACCAGGTTTGAATTCATTGACGGCTTTGTTTACGCCATGGCTTCCCCCAGCCCTAATCACTCGCGGGTCATACAGTTTATCATGTCAAAACTGTATCCATATTTCATTGGGAAGACATGATTTGTTGTGGAGGTCGTCAGCCCGTCGCCCTCCAAGGACGATTATCATTTCAAAAGAGATTACTGCACGCGGCACGGCGTAAAGGAATACTGGATTGTCGATCTTTTCAAGAAAAAAGTAACCTTGAGCGCATAATAAATTGTAAAAGAAGGAAGGGGGAGAAACATGCGCCCCAGCGAATTTATCCGGGCTATCAAGAAACATGGTTTTAAATTCGACCATCACGGAACAAACCATGATTTCTATCGGGGCGAAAATGGCGCTTTAGTGATGGTAGAGCGCCACAACAGAGAAATAAAAACAAAAACGCTGGAGAAGATGATGAAAGACGCAGGGCTGAAATAGCCCAGCGATTCAGCGGTTTAATATAGGAGGATTTGATTTTATGTATGTATACCCTGTTGTTTTCAGCCCGACGGAACAAGGCGGATATTGCGTATACGCGCCTGATTTTAAAGGGTGTATAACCGAGGCTGAGGATTATGCCGAAGGTATTACAAAAATTCGCGACGGTCTTTGCGGTATGCTCTATATCCTGGAGCGCGACAGGCTTGCTATTCCAATGCCAACGCCAATTGATCAAGTAGAGCGTGATCCAGGTGACGTTGTCAGCCTTGTTGACGTGTCCTTAGATGAATACCGCCGCCGCGTAGGTTCAAAGGCTGTACGCCGGACTGTCAGTATACCTGAATGGCTTGATGATATGGCTATAAAAGCTGATATAAGCTTATCACAAACAATACAAAAAGCTCTTATGGAAGAGCTGCAAGTTCAATAAACGCACCTGGCGGGGATCGAACCCACGGCCTACCGCTTATAAAAAAGCTAAAAGAATCTCCAAGAAACTAAAAGAAACACACGTTTTTAAGCCATTTTTCAAAAAATTCAAAAGAAACTAAAAGGTTCTCAAAAGAACTAGTGTGGGAATAATGTGGGAAAAATTACGTCTTATGAAGAACCATTTTAAGCCATTGCGCGGTACGCTTATAGAGTGTTTCATACTCTCCCGCCGCGTGCGTTGTGTAATAGCTGATAGCGGATTCAATGGTAACATTCACCGGCAAGTCTGTCAAGATTTTTTCCTGCGCCGCTTTTTCTTTCAGCGGTTCATTCTGAAAATACTTTGATTTGTGCGTGATATCAATTATTTCAGTTACATCCATTCAATTACCTCATAAAAGCGGCGTAAAGAGTACGCCGCTTATCTTATACTGTTATTTGAGACTTACAAACTGCGCATGTATACACCTTGGTATAAGCGTTATATCTTATTCGTGAACCACAGCAATACAGTTTCCCATTTATGTTATAGACATCTTGATCGTCATGTTCCTGCCCAGCGTCATCAACGTATAAACAACGGATTTCAGCATAGATTGACATCTTTTCTTGACGGGTATAATCCGGAGCGCTGTATCCGTCAAGATACCCGATAAACATATCATCCATTTCAGCTTCATTATACTTCTTATCCTTTTCTTCCTCACGGATAGCGGCCAACTTTTCCGCGCGCGCTTCTGTCATTTTAGAATAGTTAACTTCAAACTGCGTGAACTTTGCAAATGGTTCCGGTATGTCTATATCCTCGACAGCCTCATTTTCAGACTGCTCAACAGCTTCTGGTTCTTCCTGAACTTCTTCAAGCGGGTTGGCGAGAGCGCCCATATTAATAGCACGTATTACTTTGTCAACAAGTGTCTGGTGCTTTCCAATAGCGCTCCAGTCTATAGATTTAAGCATGTCTTTCAACTCATCATCGGAACGGGTGATGATTTTATCATAAAGAACTTCGTCAACCTTCATTTCTTCTTGCAACGTTTCTTGTTCAACGTCTCCCTTAACCTCTTCGTTTACACTAGCTTCCTCATTATTTACATTAGTGTTCAAAATAGCATTAACAATCGTTTCCTTTTTTCCGGCTCCACTTATACCCAATGAAGCGGCAAGAGATTTTAATTTGGTATAAGGCATGGCGTCCAAATATTCCCGGGTAAACTTAGCCTTAACTTCCTCTGATTCATTTCGCGCGGGTTTCACTTCTTCCACCACTTCCGGGAGTGGGTCAGGCGCAGCAACGACTGTACTTACACTGTCCTCAATATCTTCCTTCGTGGACGATTGCGATTCCAAATACTTAAAAGCTTCCGACAACTTGAAGCATAGATCCGCTAACTCCCCATAAGTGAAGCTTGGCATTAAAATTCCTCCTTGAATTTTATATATATTACAATCCGTTATGAAAAACATAGGAAAACATAGGAACCCTATATTCTTCTTTAAAGTTCAACCTGATTAAGCAATATACTTAACCATGTCTACCACTTTCGGCTGTAACGACCAGCCACTAT
>JAISZF010000059.1 GCA_031269415.1 Clostridiales bacterium | reverse complement strand
TATGAGACAATCTCCTTAACCGTTCCGAAATTTATTGTTGGCTCGCCGCCGAAAAAATCGACCTCGAGCCGCTCGCGCCCGTTTGACCGCTCCAGCAGGAAATCTATGGCGGCCCGTCCCACTTCGGCGCTCATTAATCCGCGTTCGCCGCTATACGCGCCCTTGCCGGCGAAACAATACTCGCACCGCATATTGCAGTCATGCGCGATATGAAGGCACAGCGCCTTAACGACATCCCCGGCTTTTCGACCGGTGTAACGTTCATATATGTCGGGCGCGAACAGAGCGCCATCGTCCGCGAGCCGCCTTAATTCCCCGAGACACTCCGCTATTTCTTCCTCGGAATAATCCCCGCCGTACAGTTCGATAAACGCGCCCGCATCTTCCAAATCCCCCGCGCTCCGCGCGTGATCCAGCAGTTTGTAAGTCAGCTCGTCCACCGCGTGGATCGCCCCGCTATTAATATCCATCACAACAAATATACTATTCATGGTAAATTTATGTATCAATTTCCAACCCTCCAAAAAAATCCACTTTTCCCCCATTGCGGCGGAAAAGCGGATTGCGCAAATGTCGAAAAAACCTACATCTTAGTGTTGACGGGAGGTTTATTTATTCTCAAGTTCTCACATATTTGGTTTCCCACTGTACATGAGGTCTTGCAAGCGGACTGGCAGGATGTCTGGCATTCGCCGCAGCCCGCTTTTGCCAATGTTTTGGTGAACAGCGCGGGCTTAATGGTATGTATGTGTTTCATGTTAACCCCCTATAAGTTTTCTTCGGAGATTATAGCACAATATCCCTTGTTTGCCAATCAGTTTCTGAAATTTATGCCGATTACGCCGCCCAGGCCTCCGCCGGCAAGCGACAGCACAAGTACGGTCACGGTGCGGGAGTCCACAGAAAAGCCCTTCAGCACAAGTGTCATGATGATCAGCAGGATCAGCGCGTATATAAGACCCGCGATTATTCCCCAGAACCACCCTTTGTTTTCCGCTCCGCGAGCCGCGTCAAAGCCGGCTACTATAACGGAAATGAGCGTGGCGCCGGCGACGACCAGCGGCATTTTATCCTCAGTCAGCGATGTGTACGTAATGAGCATGGAATATCCCAGAAAGATTATGCAGGTAATGGCATAACCAACCAATACGCCCGAAACCAGCGAATGCAGCCTGGAGCTTTCCGTTTTAACCTCGGTTTTCATTATTTCCCCTCCTCGATACGCATTGCGTCTAATTCATTTTACTGGGCTTGGGGGGAATTTATGACTAAAAAGCGTACCGCGCGCGAAACCCTCGCGTCGCGGCACATGAAAAGGGGCGGTAAAACCGCCCCTATAAAACCTGTAACGTGCTGTTGCCGAATTCTATGATTCCACGCAGGTATCGTATCGCGTCGCTTAAACTATCGTTAAATGATGATAACTCATCAATTACCGCTGTGTAATTTGCCTCTTTATGGAGCAATTCTTTTTTCGCGGCCATAAGCTCTTTGTCGGTGTCAATCTTCAGCAGGGTGTCTTGCAGAGCGCCCGCCTCCTGGTTATAAAATCCCGTAAAGCGTGTAAATGAATCCAATTGGGCGTCGTCAAACGGTTTTTTGGTGTATACGCGGAAATCAAGCAGGGTCTGAATCTTATCGATCACTTTTGTTTTTTCTTTAAGCAGATTTTTAAGGCTGCGGTTCTTTTCGTCAATAGCGCCAATCAGTTCATCTATCTTCATTAGCTGAGGGTTCTCCTTAATTCCTGTTATGGTCCTATTCACTTTTTCTATTCGTATATGCGGAGCGTATGTAACACAGTAGGCATAGGCCAGTATATCAGTGGGTCCGTTAGCTTGCGGTGAAAGCAAAACGCTGACTAACAAACCGCCGATTATCATCATCATTTAGTTTATCCCTCGTTTCCTATAATCCGTAGCGGCTTGCGGGAAATGCTATTCACCCCTCCCATCCTTTACTTAACCGCCTTAGTGTACAGTTTAACTTGGTTTCTCACTCCCTTCTCTATTATAAACGTAAAAAATGAACAAACGGTTTGCGGCGCATTAATTTTTTTTAATATCCCTCCCCTATCTCAGAATAGCCTGCCTCCCGATGACATGGCGATAATCAGTATAAGAAGCAGCAGAGAATTATCGCCTCCAAACATGCCCGGGCTCAAAATCATCAGCAAGAGCAGCAGAGACAGCTCGCTGCCACCGCCTTGAGCGGGCGTACATCCTGCGCCAAGAGCAGCCATAAAAAACCCCCTCAAATCATGTATAGCGCGATTCGAACGCGAAACCCCACGCTCGATTCGTCTATAGTACATTTTATGAGGGGGCGGAAATTTGTTGCATGTCCGTTAAGATCGATTAAGGTTTCCTTCTGTGTGCCAATTCCGTATAGACATCCTCCCATCGTACGCCGCTGTCCGCCAGCATTACGCTCAAATGGTAAAGCAAGTCCGCGGTCTCATAAATGATCTCGTCCTTGCTGTTGTTCTTCGCGGCTATAATTACCTCGGCGCTTTCCTCGCCGACCTTCTTCAGTATTTTATCTATACCCTTCTCGAAGAGATAGTTGGTGTATGAGCCTTCCCTGGGGTTCTCTTTCCGCTCCAGCGCCGTGCTGTACAATGCCTTAAGGTGATCCCATGAATATGTTTCCCCGCCGTAGCCTACGCGGTAAAAGCACGTCTTGTTTCCGGTGTGGCAAGCCTCGCCCTCCTGCTTTACCACCGCCAGCAGCGAATCGACGTCGCAGTCATAATACAGCGATACCAGTGTCTGAACATGCCCGGAGGTTTCACCCTTCATCCAGAGCTTTTGACGCGAGCGGCTGAAATAGTGCATCTTCGCTGTCTTAAGCGTTTTGCCCAGGGCTTCGAGATTCATATACGCCAGCATCAGAACCTCTCCGGTATCGTAATCCTGCGCTATAACTGGAACCAGACCATTTTTGTCAAACTTTATCTCGCTTATCCATTCCATACAGTCACCTCACAGCCGCACCGGCACGTTTTTACCGCACAGATAGCGTTTTACATCCGTTATGGACATTTCACGGTAGTGGAAGAGCGACGCGGCCAGCGCGGCGTCCGCCTTGCCCGCCGTGAGCGCGTCGTAGAAATGCTCGAACGCGCCCGCGCCGCCCGACGCTATGATCGGAATGCCGACCGCGTCGGCGATTTGGGCGGTAATGGGTATGTCGTAACCGGTTTTGACGCCGTCCGTATTCATGCTGGTCAGCAATATCTCGCCCGCGCCGCGCCTTTCGGCTTCCTCCGCCCATTTCATGGCGTCTTTTCCGGTGTTTACCCTGCCGCCGTTCATGTATACGTCATACCCGGAACCGTCCCCGCGCCGTTTGGCGTCTATGGCGACCACCACGGTAGAGCTGCCGAACCGGTCGGCCGCCCTGTTAATCAGATCCGGATCGGTCAGCGCCGCTGAGTTCACTGAGATCTTGTCCGCTCCGGCTTTCAATATGCGCCTGAAATCATCCAGGCCGCGTATGCCGCCGCCCACGGTAAAGGGGATAAACACAGTTTCGGCGACGCGCGCGACCACGTCGGCCATAATGCCGCGAGCGTCCGACGAGGCCGTTATATCAAGAAATACCAGTTCATCCGCCGTTTCTTGATTATAAAAAGACGCGATCTCCACGGGGTCCCCTGCGTCCCGCAGATTTACAAAGTTTACGCCCTTTACGACCCTGCCGTTATTTACGTCCAGGCATGGGATTATGCGTTTGGTGTGCAAGCCAGGCCCTCCCTTGCCGTTATGAAACGGCTTGCTGCGCGAAAATTTCAGCTCGAACCTGAGCCACATCAAGTGTGTTTATCTTACATAATTTTTCAATATTTTTAATTGACGTCAGCGTCTCTCTATGATTCTTCTCGGCGCTCTCATGTGCCTTTATAGCAAAATTGAGGATCATATCGTCAGCCTCATGTAATTTCTTTATCTCGTCCTCAATACGGCTCTGCCCCGCTTCAAGATTATCAAGGCGGGTATTAATTTCGGCCTGCCCGGCTTTCAACTCCGCGATATCAGTTTGTATGCTGGTTTCAAGACGAGTGTAAGCGCCTAATAGGGCAGCCTGGCCAACCTCTAGGCTGGATATCCTGGATTCAAGATTAATCTGTCCCGCCTCAAGTTTAGCCTGTCCTGCCTCCAAATTCTTGATACTGACAACCAGGTCTTCGAGAATGCTTAGTATACGTTCTTCATTGTTCATAAATACCCTCCCCGCTATATTTGATTATAAGTATACCGCAAAACAGCTCTCCAATCAACCGAACAGCCTCACGGCTTCCGAAAGATTTACAGCCCCGGTAAACAGCGCCTTCCCTACAATAACCCCCGAAACCCCGATCTCCGAAAGCCGCCGCAGGTCGTCCATACAGGACACGCCGCCGGAGGCGATTATATCCATGCCTGTTTCCTTCAGCAGGCGCGCCGTGGCATCGACGTTCGGGCCGAGCATCATGCCGTCTTTTGAAATGTCCGTATAGATTACTGTATTCACGCCCAAGCTTTTTATGTTCAGGCATATCTCCAGCGCGGTTGTTCGCGTGGTATCTTCCCAGCCGGAAACGGCGGCGAATCCGTCTTTGGCGTCTATGCCCGCCGCTACGCGATCGGGGCCGAAACACCTGACCGCTTCCGCGAGCAAGCCTGTGTCCGTAACGGCGGCGGTGCCTAGAATAACCCGCTCGGCCCCCAGAGAGAATTTGAGTTCTATGTCCTCCATTGAGCGTATACCCCCGCCTACTTGAACCGGAACCCCGGCGGCGGCGATTATCCGCGCTATGGCTCCATCGTTATATCCCCTGCCCCGCCGCGCGCCGTCCAGATCCACAACATGGATATACTCCGCCCCATGATCTCGCCAAATGGCGGCCTGAGCCGCGGGGTCGTCATTGTATACTGTTACCTCGTCAAACGCGCCCTGTTTCAGGCGTACGCACTTGCCGTCCTTTATGTCAATAGCCGGATAGATCCGCATTAGGTTAGCCCACTTTCTTTCACTCTATAGTTTGGCAAAATTTTCAAGTATTTTAAGCCCCGCCGCCCCGCTTTTTTCGGGATGAAACTGCAGCCCGAAGACATTGCCTCTCTGCGCGGCGGCGTTAATCTCCTTACCATAGAAGCAGACCGCGCTCACAATCTCCG
>JAISZF010000046.1 GCA_031269415.1 Clostridiales bacterium | reverse complement strand
CCGGCGAAGTGATTAAAGACCTGATATCTAAAATTGAAAATAAATAAAATCGGCGGCGTCATAGCCGATGCCGTAGCTGCCAAAGATTATAATACACAGTATCGCGGCTATATACACGGCCCATCTGATCGGCAGTTTCCGCTTGACGAGGCAGCAGAACAAATCCCGCTTTCGGGACAGGATATCTATTAACAGCAATACGGCGGCCGAGGCTAAAGCCAGCGTGAACTCTTTCGGATCCAGCCCCGGGGTGAACAGCGATGTGTCCGCGGGCGCCATATCGTTGAAATTAAAGATATTCCTGAATATATAGATTGCGTCGCGCAGATTATTCGCGCGGAAGAATATCCATGCAAAGCAGGTAAACGTATATGTCATCAAAATTTGAATAAAGGCGCGGACAAACGTCTCCCCGTTTATTCTAAAGAAGCCGAGGAGGCGATCCCGCCACGGCTTAAGTATTTCGCCGGCGATTTGATAAGCCCCGTGCAGAGCGCCCCATACAATAAAGTTGAGCGAAGCGCCGTGCCATAAGCCGCTGGTCAAGAATACGACAAACACGTTAAAATACTTTCGCGGCTTTGAAACACGGCTGCCGCCCAGGGGTATGTAAAGGCAGTCCCTGAACCACTGGCTCAGAGATATGTGCCAGCGGCGCCAAAATTCAGAGATGGATTTGGAAAAGTAAGGCGCGTCAAAATTGGTCATAAGATTAAACCCGAGTATCTTGGCGGAACCGATCGCGATATCCGAGTAGCCAGAGAAGTCGCAGTAGATTTGAATGGAAAAAAACAGCGTGGCGATAATCAGCGGCATCCCTTTATATGAACCGGGATCGTTGTAAACGGTGTTGACCAGTACGGCCACGCGATCCGCTATGACGACTTTTTTGAAATACCCCAGCCACATTGAGGCAAGCCCGGAGCGCATACGATCCGAGTCGAAGGCCGGGGTCGCCTTAATCTGCGGGAGCAGCCGGCCCGTGCGTTCTATGGGCCCCGCGACCAACTGCGGGAAGAACGACACAAACAGCGCGTAGTAACCGAAATGCGTTTCGGGCTTCACCCGGTCATAGTAGACGTCTATCGTATAACTCAGCGCCTGAAAGGTGTAAAACGATATGCCCACGGGCAGGAGGACGTTGAGATCGCTCACGGGCCATTCGGCGGAAAAGCTCGCGGATATACCGGCCAGCAGGCTGTTCACAAAGTTGAAATACTTGAAAAAGAAGAGTATGCCGAGATTGGTGATAAAGCTGCCGGCTACAATCAGCTTCCTGTGAACGTTTTTATGTTTGGCGTCCGCCGTGCCGCTGTTCACGCGGCCCAGCAGAATTCCGCTTGTATATGTAATAACGATGGACAGCAGCATCAGCCCGGCATAGCGGACATTCCAGCTCATGTAGAAATAAAAGCTGCAGAGCAGCAGCCAGAGCCATCTGTATTTTTTCGGGAACACAAAGAAACATACGGCCACAATGGGGAAGAAGATCAGGTAAGCCAGTGAATTGAACAGCATAACGCGTCATCCTCTTTACTTTTAGACAAATATTATACTAAGTAGTCATTAGTGTCAATAAAAAACCTTATCCCCGTAAGGATAAGGTTATACTAACACCGCGCTTCTTTTTTCCGCCAAAGAATCCTGAAGGCGGCTGATTAATTCGACCGCCTCGGCGTAGTCGGCTGAATGTACAAATCCATGGATTTGGCTTAAAAGAGCGTCTGTTTCCGGATCGACGGTAACGGAGGAAAGCTCGCTGGCCAGATTTTCAGCCGCCCTGCCGCGAAAATCCTCGCAAGCTTCCGACAACTCGTTCTCTGAATGTTCATAAAAATCACTCCTTGATTATTCCTTTTTATACTATTCCTCATTGCGGGAGAATTATAGATGACTTATTCCGGCAAAATATAAATTCCGACTAAAACACTTGACATTTGAAAATCAGCGTGATATTATACTGACGAGCATTTAGATCTGCCAAGACACAACCCGTATAACGCCATTCGACAGCGTATATATAACAATTGATAACGCTGTGCGGTGTATATTCGCGATTGAGAGGGTAATCTGATGAAAATTTCCACCAGAGGCCGATATGGTCTGCGGGCTGTCATCGATCTGGCTTCACACGACGGCGAATGCGTTTCCGCCGGAAGCATCGCTTCACGTCAGGGTATTCCCGAGCATTATCTGGAACACTTGCTGGCTCGGATGAATAAGGCTGGGTTTGTTAAGAGCGTACGCGGTTTATACGGCGGATACAGGCTCAACAGACCTGCGGAACAGATAACAGTTGGGGAGGTTCTGCGCGCGCTGGAAGGTTCCATGTACCCGGTGGAATGTCTGTCCGACACGGACGCGGGTTCGTGCGGCAGCGGGGGCTGCGCCGGCTGCGTAACGAAGCCTGTATGGGAAAAGTTGTACGACAGCATAAATGAAGTACTGGAATCTTATACGCTATCCGATTTAGCCGGAGAGCCTGTGAGCAATAAAACTTGAGCTTGAACGGAGGAAGCGCTTTTCGCGCGCGCGATAATGGAAAAAGTATATTTCGACCACGCGGCCACAACGTATGTCCGCCCTGAGGTATTGGAGGCAATGCTGCCGTATTTTGCGGAGGACTACGGCAACCCGTCCAGTATCTATGAAATTGCCCGGTCCGCGAAAAAAACGCTTGAAACGGCGCGGGATAAAGCCGCCGCCGCTTTGGGCGCGGATCCCGCCGAGATCTTTTTTACGGGAAGCGGCACGGAAGCCGACAACTGGGCCATAAGAGGCATAGCCGAACTGTATGAGAAAAAGGGCAGGCATATTATAAGCAGCGCCATCGAGCACCATGCCGTTTTGCACACCTGTGAATATCTGGAGAAGCGCGGGTTTGAGGTTACGTATCTTCCGGTGGGGGAGGATGGCATAATTAGGGTAGCTGATTTGGAAAAAGCTGTGCGGCCGGATACCACTCTAATTACGATTATGACCGCCAATAACGAGATTGGCAGTATTCAGCCCATAGAAGAAATTGGGGCGCTGGCGCGCTCGAAGGGTATAGTGTTTCATACTGACGCGGTTCAAGCGGTCGGGCATATCCCCATAAATGTTAAATCACAGAATATAGACATGCTGTCGCTGTCCGCGCATAAACTCTACGGACCAAAGGGCGTAGGCGCGCTTTATGTTAAAAAAGGTATTCCGCTGCGTTCATTTATCTTCGGAGGCGGGCAGGAACGCGGGCGGCGCGCGGGTACCGAGAATATACCGGGTATTGTGGCGCTGGGGAAGGCAATAGAGTTGGCTGTATCCGAGATGGAGGAAGAATCGCGCCGGCTGAGCGCCCTGCGCGACAAACTGATTGACGGCATACTTTCCTCCGTACCGCACACCTTTCTGAATGGTTCGAGTGTCAAGAGACTCCCTAACAATGTGAATGTATCGTTTGAGTTTATCGAGGGCGAGTCTTTGCTGCTGCTGCTGGATATGAAGGGGATTTTCGCTTCCAGCGGTTCGGCGTGTACCAGCGGTTCGCTTGATCCGTCGCATGTACTGCTGGCTATCGGGCTTCCGCATGAAAAGGCGCACGGATCGCTGCGTATTACCTTGGGGCGCTCTTCCACCGAAGGGCAGGTGGAGTATTTTCTTAAAGAACTGCCGCCGATTGTTTCAAGATTGAGGGATATGTCTCCGCTTTTTGAGGAATATTTAAAAATATCTGATCCCGCGCGGGTTTCAGGATAAAATTTATCAGAAAGGCAGGTGCGGCCGCGATCGCGACTAATTATGCTATACAGTGAAAAGGTTATGGATCATTTTATGAATCCCAGAAACGTTGGGGAGATAGAGGACCCCAGCGGCGTGGGCACAGTGGGAAACGTCAAGTGCGGTGATATTATGAAGGTATATCTGAAGATTACCGGCGAAGGTATTGTGGAGGACGCGAAGTTCAAGACATTCGGCTGCGGCGCCGCCGTCGCAACATCCAGCATGGCAACCGAAATGATAAAGGGCAGGTCAATAGACGACGCGCTGCATATTACCAACAAGGCCGTCATGGATGCGCTGGACGGTTTGCCGCCCATAAAGGTGCATTGTTCCTGTTTGGCCGAGGAAGCGCTTCACGCGGCGTTATGGGATTACTCACAAAAGAACGGCCTGGCCATTGATGGGTTGAAACCTCCGGTAAACGATATTGAGGAGCTGCACGAGGGCGCGTTCGCGTAGAGTATGAAAAAACGCGTTGTAGTGGGCATGTCAGGCGGCGTCGATAGTTCGGCGGCCGCCTGTCTTTTATTGGAGCAGGGTTATGATGTTATCGGCGTAACCATGCGAACATGGCGGGATGAAACCCAGGGCGACATTCAGGCGAGAAACGGATGCTGCGGTTTAACCGCGGTGGACGACGCGCGGAGAGTGGCGGACTGTTTGGGCATACCGTATTATGTACTTAATTTCAAAGAGGATTTCCGTAAATATGTAATCGACTACTTTGTGGGCGAGTATACGCGCGGACGCACGCCTAACCCGTGTATCGCCTGCAACCGGTATGTGAAGTGGGAATCCCTTTTGTTCAAGGCCAAACAGCTTGGCGCGGATTATATCGCCACCGGACATTACGCCCGCGTCGTCAAGTATCCGGATACGCTCCGCTTAAGCATAAGCCGTTCCGCCGCGAAAGGCAAGGATCAAACGTATGCCCTGTATTCGTTAACCCAAGCGCAGCTTGACTCGACTTTGCTTCCGCTCGGCGATTACCGCAAAGAAGACATCCGGCGGTTCGCGGCTGAACACAACCTACCTGTCGCCCATAAGCCGGACAGCCAGGATATCTGCTTCGTGCCGGACGGGGATTACGCAAGCTTCATTAAAGAGTATACGGAGACCGCGCCGCCGGAAGGGGATTTCGTTGACGAATCAGGCCGTGTTCTGGGCAGACATAAAGGTATCGCGCGTTATACGATAGGGCAGCGGAAGGGTTTGGGGATTGCGTTCGGAAGGCCGATGTACGTAAAATCCATAGACGCCGCCGGGAATACCGTTACGCTGTCGGAGGATGTGTCGGTTTCTGAAATGATCACCAGCGATGTGAATTGGATGGCGCTTGAGCCTTTCGAGGGAGAAAGGCGATTTAACGTAAAGATCCGTTACGGTGATAAGGCGGCGGGTTGTACCGCGTATGTTGAACGCGCAGCGGACGCGATAAAAATCCGCTGCCGGTTCGATGTTCCGCGGCGGGCGGTGACGCCGGGGCAGGCGGCGGTGTTCTACGACGGGGAGTATGTGGCTTTTGGCGGGGTTATTGATTAACCCCCGCCTTCAAAGTATTGTCCGTAGGATAATACATCCATTGCATAGTCAATCCGCGTATCTGACCTTCACGCTCAACCGTACCCTCTGCATAGCCAATACGGAATCCCTTATTCGCTCGAGGTATCTATCGTTTCGGAAACAATATCGCCGAGCGTTGCGGGGCGCAACTCGCCCGCAACGAAAAATCCGTTAAGTTCCGCGAGAATAACGGTGATTTCGGCGTCCCAGTCAGCTTTGAAGCGGGCAACGTCGGCGCGTGTTTTCGGTCAATGTACGCCACGCGTCATATTTGCAGCGTTTTGTTTGAACCGCATAATGGTTTTTACCGGGTTAGCCGGACGTTTGATCGCCCCTCTCAAACTTACTCCAATCGCTCCTCAAGTAGTATATAATGATAGCCGCCGCCGCCACCGCCCAAGTAAGCGGATACCCCAGGGCGACCGTGGTTATTGAGTAGTCTACTTTGGTAATAAAGAACAGATAAATCTGGCGCAGTATAACGAAAGCGAATATACTGGCGAATGTGGGGAAGCGGGTGCTGCCCGCCCCGCGCAGCGCGCCGGGTATAATCTGCGTACCGCACATAACGAATTGGAACGGCGCAAATACCCACAAAAACCGTATACCGGCCTCCAGCACGTCGTCGTCGG
>JAISZF010000003.1 GCA_031269415.1 Clostridiales bacterium | reverse complement strand
CGCTATGGTGACCGCTGAATTGCCTGTGGCCGCCGCTAAATTTGTTACATGATACCCGCTGTCGGACGCCGGCGCGGTATAAATGACAGTGTCGTTCCGAGATTGCAGCATATTTACCGCCGCGCCTCCGGCAATACCGAACAGGCTTGAGGCGGCGACGCAGATTACTAAAACAGCGGCTGATACCTTCGGAGTTTTACGTTTGCGTTTTGGCCTCCGTGGAGCGGGTGTCTCCGCCAGCCGCAATTGCTCATATTGTTCTAACATAAATTCGCCCCCTGATATATGATTTCATAATCGCCATCGGATTATGTTTGTTTGTAGACAGAATAACATTGGAAGATTAAAATGTAATTACAGCATTATTAATTATTGATCGGAGGATTAACATGAATGAACGTTACGAATCGGCGAAAGAATTATACGCTTCCGCCGGTGTTGATACGGAAGCGGCCATGCGTAAGTTGGCCGGCATACCCATATCAATACATTGCTGGCAAGGAGACGATGTTACGGGCTTCGAGGGAGGCTCGGGCTTAACCGGCGGCATTCAGGTTACAGGCAATTATCCGGGCCGCGCGAGGACGCCGGAGGAATTGATGGCTGATATCGATATGGCTTTAAGCCTGATACCGGGGCGTCACAGGCTGAATCTGCACGCCAGTTACGCGATATTCAAGGGGAAACCCGCGGACAGGGACGAGCTGGAGCCGTGCCATTTTGAGCCTTGGGTGGAATTCGCCAGGAAGCGCGGACTGGGTTTAGATTTCAACCCAACGTTCTTTTCACATCCCAAGTCGCAAAACGCGACGCTCTCAAGTGAAGATCCGGAGATACACGCTTTCTGGATAAGGCACGGCCAGGCGTGCGTAAAGATCGCCGAATACTTCGCGGAGGAACTGGGAACGCCGAGCCTGTTGGATATATGGATCCCCGACGGATTTAAGGAGATACCAGCGGACAGGTTAGGCCCGCGCGCCCGGCTGAAGGATTCCCTGGATCAGATCCTGTCCGTACCGTATGACAAGGAAAAGGTTTTGATCGCGGCGGAGTCTAAAGTCTTCGGAATAGGCATGGAGAGTTATACTGTGGGTTCGCACGAATTCTATATGAATTACGGCGCTAAAAACAATATCCTCTGCCTGCTGGATAACGGGCATTATCATCCGACCGAGTCCGTGGCCGACAAGATCTCCTCCATGCTGCTGTTCTCGGATAAAGTGGCGCTGCATGTGACCCGTTCGGTCCGCTGGGACAGCGATCATGTGATACTGCTCGACGATGAAACGAAAGAAATGGCGCGGGAGATTGTACTTGCCGGAACGGACAGGGTTATACTGGCGACAGACTTCTTTGACGCCGGAATTAATCGGATAGCGGCGTGGGTGATTGGCGTCCGTAGTTTGCAAAAGGCTCTTTTAAGCGCGCTGCTTACGCCTCGCGACGAGCTGAAACGGTTGCAGGACGAGCGAAGATTTACCGAACTGCTTATGTTGAGGGAAGAACTTAAATTATTCCCTGTCGGCGATGTGTGGAATCAATTCTGTGTTACGAATAACGTGCCCGCGGATCGCGGCTGGTATGATCTGGTAGTCGAATATGAGAAATTGAATGTGAGGGAATAGGGGTGTGTTCCTCCGCCAAATGCCCGCAACACATCATGGAAAAACCATGGAACGGGTGAAACGCGTTAGCGAACCGATATTTTCAAATATATTCACTATTTGTGGCAATATACTCGCTATAGCGGTTCATGTCTGATAGAGTATACATATTATCTGTTGGAACATCTCATACAGTTCACGCTTTCAAAAGTCCAGCTTAAAATTTCTTTTTTTGTTTTTGCTTTGTTGTCCATAGATCCCATTATTTCGGCTTTTGTTTTTTTATGCTTCAGCTGTGGCCGCGTTGAGAGTAAGAAATTCACAGGAAATTTTTATAACTCCAGCTTAAGCCCCATGCGTAGCCTGGGGCTTAAGCTGGAGTTAAATAAGAGCAAAAGCCTCATCCTTCATTTGATTTGATACCGCGGCGAATTCCGGCATTATCTTGTTTATCATATGCATAAGGTGGGGATCGAAATGCGTGCCGGTTTCCTCCCACATCACCTCCATAGCCTGAGCGTGGGTATAAGCCCTTTTATACGGCCTATCGGATACCAGCGCGTCATAGACGTCCGACACAGCCATAATGCGTCCCGACAGCGGTATATCGTCTCCGGAAAGCCCTAACGGGTAGCCCGCCCCATTCCACCATTCATGGTGCGAGTACACTATTTCCTTAGCGACCAGAAGAAAGGTAGAGTCGTCGCCCAATTCCCTCATAGCGTCGTCTATCATTTTAGCTCCCAACGTGGTGTGCCTCTTGATCTCCCTAAACTCCTCCTTCGTGAGTTTACCTGATTTCAGCAGAATGCTGTCAGAGATCCCAACCTTGCCGATGTCATGCAGCTTGGATGTTTTTATAATGTTATCGGCGTAATTCCGATTAAGCCTATATTGATGAAACCCCAGTTCAAACAAATGATTGACAATTCTCTCGGTAAACATCGATGTACGCTGAATATGGCCTCCGGTATTATTATCCCTGTAAGAAGTGACATTGGCAAGAATCTCCAGTATCGTGTCCTGGCTTCTCAGCAATTGAGTAGTCTTTAACTCGACAAGCTTTTCCAGCGTTTTACGATACTGCTGGAGTTCTATATGCAGATGCACCCGTTTCAGCATAACACCCGCGGAGATGGGTTTATGGATATAATCCACAGCGCCCATTTGAAAAGCCTGTTCTTCTTTTACCCTGTCTTCCAGCGCGGTGATGAAGATTACGGGTATGTCCAGCCAGCGGGAGTCCTGTTTTAGGCGGTTTATTACCTGCAGCCCATCCATGCCCGGCATTTCGATATCCAGCAGAATCAGATCCGGTATGGTTTTCTCCAAAAAGTTTATAGCCCGTTCACCGCTCGGCGCGGGATAAACTTTGTACATCTCCTTTAATATCTCCTGTATCGTTTTCAGGTTTATTGGGTTGTCGTCCACCACCAAAACAGATTGCATTCGTCACCTCCCGGTGCTCAGAGAATCTATAAGAGCGGCGCCGCCGTCCAGATCGTATTGTTCCAAACAGGAGCGGACACCTGCCAAAGCCTCGTCAATCTCCTTGCCATAAGTAAACATACGCAGTTCGTCCGTCAAACGGCTGGCCTCCTCAATCTCCAGCTTGTCTATACGCGTCTTAATCTCCGGCAGTTTCTCCGCCAATATATATTTATTCCCTATATGGCGCGTGTTTATTTCAAGTTGAAAAACTCTGTTTATCTTCTCTATAAGGCTCTCGCTCTGTTGGATAAAATCAGGCAGGCTGTGCTCTATATACGCGAACTTCCCGGCGCGGGCGGCAGCCTCCAGCTTTCGCGCCTTTGATGACAGCCCGTTCGCTCCGATATGGGCCAGCGCGGATTTGAGACCGTGAATCTCTACCCGGAGTTTTTCTATATTTTCAGGAGACTTGGCGTATTCCGAAACCTTCCTCAGAGACGCTCCCGCGCTCGGCGCAAACGCTTTTAAAATAGAGACATACGCGCCGGCATTCCCGCCCAGCAGCGCAAGCGCTTCCTTGGTGTTCAGAGGCAGCGCCGCGATATTATCGGAAAGCGGGGAAGCGTCAACGTTCTCTGTTTTTACCCTCGGCTGACCAGTCCCCGCGATCTTGCTCTTCGGCATCCATTCCCGCAGCACGCGGTTCAGCTCGGTCGCCTCAATGGGTTTGCTTATATAGTCGTTCATGCCGTTCTCCAGAAACATCTCTTTCATACCCGTAATCGCGTTCGCGGTGAGCGCCGTAATCGGCGCGTCTTTATTCAGCGAGCCCGCCCGTATACGCGCGGCGGCTTCTATCCCGTCCATACCGGGCATCATGTGATCCATAAATATAAGATCGTAGGGTTTCCGCCCGCACATATTAACGGCTTCCTTCCCGCCTCGGGCTAGATCCGGAACCGCCCCGCAGTGTTTCAGCATTTCGTTTATAACCATCAGATTGACATCGTTGTCGTCCACCGCCAAAATAGCGGCGTCACGCAGTTGGATCTCCCCGACCGGGCTGTACGCCGAGTTTGAGGTTAACGCGTGTTCGTCCTGATTAAGCGCGGAAGCTACAGTATGGATAATCAGCGGCTCATATAATACCTCTATCTCCAACGGCGTATTCTGCGTCATGGCGTGACTGATATCCTTAACGGCCACAATCCTGATCCCCGCTCCCAGCCGGCTGTAATGCCGTGAGATTACGTTCTGCCAGTCGTCATAAAAATATATGATATGGGTGTACGTCTCTTTTCTGAGCTGTATCTCTGCCTGCTCCTCCGTAAGGCATTTATCGAAAGGCACCGATAAACCGCTTAATATCTTCCAAAGCCCCTCGCTTCTGACGGAATCTTTACCCATCGCCAGAACTCGCAGCTTCTCAGGGCTTTCGACGACAGCTATGGGTTCGCTGTCAATAATGGTTTGCTCCAAGCTGAAGCAGAAGGTGGAACCTTTGCCGTACTCGCTTTGAACATTCAGCTCCCCTCCCATCAGCTCAACCAATCTTCCGCTGATAACCAACCCCAGACCCGTGCCCACTATATCCCTGTTCTTTATTTGATCGGCCTGTGAGAATGGCCGGAACAATTTGGGCATCTCCTCGCTCTTTATACCGACGCCTGTATCCTCCACACTAAAACGCAGCGTAACACGGTTTTCCGTTCGACCAGCCTCGGACACGCTTATACGCACATAGCCTTTATGAGTAAATTTAACGGAATTACCCAGCAGGTTTAACAGCACCTGCTTGAGCCTCATATCGTCCCCGACAAGCAGCGACGGCAGCCCGGGTTCAACGTCCGTAATAAATACGACACCCTTACCCGCCGCCTTAAGGCTTATGATATTACAGACATCGGATAATAATGAAACCAGGGAGTACTCCGTGTCTATTATCTCCAGCCTATCCGCGTCTATCTTTGAAAAATCCAGCACGTCGTTGATAATCTTCAGCAGGGATTCGGAAGCGTGGAATATATTAACAGCATAATCCTTCTGAATCTGATTAAGCTCGGTCAGAAGCAGCAGTTCGCACAGGCCCTTTATAGCGTTCATGGGGGTGCGGATCTCGTGACTCATATTAGCCAGAAAGCCGCTCTTCGCCATATTGGCGTTCTCTGCCGCCTCCTTTGCCAGCGTCAGTTCAGTCACGTCGTTTACGGACAGCATAAAACCTTTGCAGCCGCCGTCACGGTCTATGGCCGGCGCCAATGTAATGTGCGCGTACATGCCATTCTCAAAGTGATCGCTGAAATGTACCGGTTCCTCCGAAAGCATCACCTTCCGGCCATGCTCCATAACCGTTTCTATCCAGTTTTTGCTGAATTTGCGCTCAAAGATTCTTTTAAACGATAAATTCTCCATTTCAAGCTCGTCGTTAAACCCCAGGAACAGCGCGGCGATATGCGCGCCGATCAGGAATCCAAAATTTCTGTCAAATACAAGTATTATATTCGGGCATGCGTCCAGCAGCAGGCTGTTATACATATAGTGCAGATGTTCGTTTTTTTCAGAGATCTCTCTCCGGCGATCCGCGTTTACAATCATGCTTGTCAGGTATCTGTTATCATGTTTGAGTCTCTGTATTTGCTCCT
>JAISZF010000291.1 GCA_031269415.1 Clostridiales bacterium | reverse complement strand
GGTTTTCATGCTTCATCCCCTCAGCAATGATTATATCCCATTTTTTCCAATTTTACAACTATATTTTACTACATTTTACAATTGTTTCATATGCTTTGGGAAACTGTTTGTAACCCCTGTTTTTGTATAGATATTTTTAAATGTCTCTTTATCGTATTTTCGCTTATGAACAGAGTATCCGCAATTCCCTTGTTTGATAATCCTTTGCAGATTAATCTCACAACCTCTTTTTCTCTGGGGGTTAAATCGCGTAAACCCACTTCATGATCTATATGAGTTATATGATTAGATTTGTCTTGAGATAACCGCAATAAATATTCTTGATACATATGCGAGTTAATTTTGGGGTGCCGCAAAAACGAATGAGATTCGTAATTATGGGCGTAAAAAAGGCAATCACAGAGAGCGTTCAGCTGCCGTCTGGGACGTTCAGCGAGAATACTTACCATTCGGTATTTGACGCTATAAGTGATATCGAAGACATTAACACCGAGATGCCATTCAAAATGGTAAAATCGGAGTATGATAAAGTGAACCTTTGAAAATCAGTCTGACGGATTTTTGACTGATTAAAAACTGTAATCTCCTATAAAAAATTTAAATTAGTTGAGATAAAAAAAGCCCCAGAAATCAACCTTTTCTGGGGCTTTTCCTTTCCGACTCAGAAGGGGCTCGAACCCTCGACCTCCGGCGTGACAGGCCGGCGCTCTAACCAACTGAGCTACTGAGCCAAATGGAATTTGGAATTTCAAAAGCTTTAAAAATATACCACAGACACGCGGGCCTGTCAATACCTTTTACATACTTTTTTCAACATTCCTTATCTTTGCAATTCCCTTTGAAAACTGATATTATAAAGTCAGAGAGTATTTGCCGGCAGAAAGGGAATGTATTATGGACATATTAAAGACACTGGCTTCAGAATTCAAGCTGAAATCCGTTCAGGTGGAGAACACCGTAAAACTGATCGACGAAGGTTCCACAATCCCGTTCATCGCGCGGTATCGCAAAGAGGTGACCGGGTCACTGGACGATCAGGTGCTGCGCGAGCTGAACGATCGCCTGATGTATTTGCGAAACCTGGATGAAAAACGAGAGCAGGTACGCGCCTCGATTACCGAGCAGGAAAAAATGAGCGAAGAGATCGCCGCCGCGCTGGATAGGGCAGCGACACTGACAGAGATTGAAGACATATACCGCCCGTTCCGGCCCAAACGCCGCACGCGCGCCACCATAGCGAAGGAACGCGGCCTCGAGCCGCTGGCGTTGGAGGTTCGGGCGCAGAATATCAAGTCGCCCCTCGAAGAGCTGGCAGCGCCGTATGTTAATCCCGAAAAGGAAGTTAATACGGTTCAAGACGCGCTGGCAGGCGCGGGAGACATTATCGCGGAAATGATCTCGGACGACGCTCATTACCGCGCGCTGATTCGCAAGATAACCTGGGATAAGGGCATCCTCATTTCCAAGGCCGTTGACGAGAACGCGACTTCCGTTTACGACATGTACCACAATTTTCAGGAGCCCGCCAAAAGCATTGCCGGTCACCGCCTTCTTGCCTTAAACCGAGGTGAGAAAGAGGATGTGCTGCGTGTGCAGCTTGAAGCGCCCGCGGAGGAAATTCTGAACAGACTGTACGGGCTGGTTGTTAAAGACAACCGCTTTACAAAGGAGTTTTTAAGCCGTGTTATAGACGACAGTTATAAGCGGCTCATAGCGCCTTCCATAGAACGCGACATACGCGGCGAACTGACCGAAAGGTCTCAGGAGGGAGCAATCCGCGTTTTCGGTGAGAACCTGAAACAATTGCTGCTTCAGCCCCCGATTAAGGACAAGACAGTGCTGGCGCTGGATCCGGGCTTCCGCACGGGGTGCAAGGTGGCCGTAGTGGACGGGACAGGCAAGGTATTGGATACCGGCGTTGTGTACTGCACAATTCAGAAAGACGCGGAAAAGCTTGAGAGATCGCGGGAAATCCTTCTGAAGATGATAAAACGCCATAACGTGGATCTGATCGCCATCGGCAACGGCACGGCTTCCCGTGAAACGGAGAGTTTTGTGGCGGACATGCTGAAGTCTGTGGATAAGACGATTTACTATATCATCGTGAACGAGGCCGGCGCTTCCGTATATTCGGCGTCCAAGCTGGGCGCGGGGGAATTCCCCGACTTTGACGTGGCCCTGCGCAGCGCAGTTTCCATAGGTCGCAGGCTGCAAGACCCGCTGGCCGAACTGGTGAAGATCGATCCGAAGAGTATCGGCGTCGGTCAATATCAGCACGATATGAATCAGAAACGCTTAAGCGAAGCCCTGGGCGGCGTGGTGGAGAGCTGCGTTAATAATGTGGGTGTCGATCTGAACACCGCGTCGCCGTCGTTATTGTCTTATGTATCCGGCATCAGCGGCTCCGTGTCTAAGAATATTCTGGAATACAGGGAGCAGAACGGGAAATTCGGCAGCAGGAAGGAATTGCTGAAGGTTAAGAAATTGGGGCCGAAGGCGTTTGAGCAGTGCGCGGGTTTTCTACGCATTCCTGAAGCGGATTACCCGCTGGACAACACCGGGGTACACCCGGAATCTTATGATGCGACAGAGCGTTTGCTGTCTAAGCTGGGGTTTACGCTGAACGACGTAAAAGCAAAGAAGATCGGCGGTGTAAGCAAGCGTATTACAAATATCGCCGAACTGGCTGATGAGCTAAACGTAGGCGCGCCCACCCTGGCGGATATTATAAAGGAACTGGAAAAGCCCGGACGCGACCCGCGCGATGAAATGCCTCAGCCAATTCTGCGGCACGACGTGCTTTCCATGGAGGATCTGAAAGAGGGCATGATACTGAACGGCACGGTGCGCAATGTTATAGACTTTGGGGCGTTTGTGGATATAGGCGTCCATCAGGACGGCTTGGTTCATATTTCACAGATCTCGAAAAAACGTATCAAGCATCCTCTGGACGTCGTTTCTGTGGGCGATATCGTAAAGGTTAAGGTAATCGGCGTTGATCTCAAACGCAAACGCGTGCAGTTGTCTATCAAAGAGGCCATCAATGCTGCTGAATAACTTTATATTCAGTTTAAATGTTGTCGCGCCCGTGTTTCTGCTGCTGTTTGTGGGGTATTTCCTAAGGCGTGACATTCTGGACGCCAGAACCGCGGGCCGGCTTAACTGGATTGTGTATAACTGTGCCCTGCCGCTTATGCTCTTCAGGGATATAGCGGGTTCGGACTTCACCTCGGTATTGGACAGCGGGCTTATAATCTTCGCGATCGTATCCACGCTGATAATATTCCTGATAACAAGTTTACTGGCGCTGAAGCTCGTGAAACCGACGGAGACCGGCGCGTTTATACAGGGAGCGTGCCGGGGTAACTACGCTATCGTGGGGCTGCAAATAATCGCCAATATACTGGGCGAATCACAGACAGGCAAGGCCGCGCTTATAACGACGTTTGTTATACCTCTTTACAATGTGTTATCCGTATTCGTTCTGACGCTCAATTCCAATGAGAAGGATAAAAGCAAAGGCCTATGGGATAATGTGCGCGCCGCGCTTATGAATATCGTAAAAAACCCATTGATAATAGGCATACTGGCGGGCGTGCCTTTTTCGGTGTTCCATATCCGCCTGCCGGGGGCAATCGCGAGCGTGGTGAATTCACTGGCCGTACTTGCCACGCCGCTGGCGTTGCTGTCCATAGGCGCTTCCATAAATCTGAGCCAGATACGTAATAAATTTAAGCCCGCCGCTATCGCCTCGGCGTTAAAGTTAATAGCCACTCCGCTGATATTCGTGCCGATCGCCTTGAAAATGGGGTTTACCGGTGAGCGGCTTGTGATACTGTATGTGATGTTCGCCACGCCCACCGCGCTGAATTCCTACATAATGGCCGATTTGATGGGCAATGACAGCACTCTGGCCGCGAACATCGTGCTTATTACGATTCTGGGGTCGCTGTTCACATTTACAATAGGCGTGTTTTGGCTGCGCATGATTGGCGCCTTCTAAAATGTCTGCCGGTTTCATTTGAATCCAGCAGGCATTTATCATGTAAAATAGAACTGTATTCTTCAATATTTCTAATATTTCTTTAAGATTCAGATATTATACTCATGATTATAAACCACGGGGAGGGGAAACCACAATGCAGAGCATATTTAAACGGTATGAAATGAAATACCTTGTTACGCGGGAGCAAGCGGAGGCGATTCGGCGTATCATGTCCCAACATATGGTTCCGGATCATTTTGGCGAATATTTGGTGCAAAACCTTTATTACGACACCGACGACTGGAGTGTTATCCGAGATTCCATAGAGAAACCTCTCTATAAAGAAAAGATGCGCTTGCGCTGTTACGGCGTGCCCGATTGCGACAGTAAATTCTATCTCGAACTCAAGAAAAAGTATAAGGGCATTGTATACAAACGCAGAATCGACATTTTACCCAAAGATCTGTTTGGCGGGTCTGTACGGGAGATTGTATCGGAAGAGGATTCCCAGATAGCCCGGGAACTGGATTTTTATTTGAAGCAAAACGCGGTTTCGGAGAAAATTTATATCTCATATAAAAGAATCGCCTATACCGGAGTCGAGGACGAGGGCTTACGCGTCACATTCGACACAGACATACGATTTCGGCTGGATCGCTTACATTTTTGGAACCCTTGGGAAGGCGGCGCCATACTCCCGCGTGACGCGGCGCTGATGGAGGTTAAGACCTTGGGTGGAATGCCTCTGTGGCTGGCTCGCGCTTTAAGCGAGAACGAAGTCCACCCGTCGCCATTTTCCAAATACGGCGCGTGCTATACCGGTTTTATTATGAAACCGATCGAGAGGAGGGTTCAGATCAGTGCTTAATACAATCTACGGCAGCGTTATAAGCGGGACGCCTACCTTTGGCGGTCTGCTGGTATGCACAGTATGCTCTCTGATATTCGGGTTTGCCGTAGCGGCGGTCTATATGTTTCAGAATAAATACAGTAAGAGCTTAGCCGTTACGCTGGTTTTGCTCCCAGCGACCGTGCAGATCATCATTATGATTGTCAACGGGAATATCGGCGCGGGCGTCGCTGTGGCTGGAACGTTCAGCTTGGTGCGGTTTCGATCAGTGCCGGGGAACGCCAAGGATATCGGCAGTTTGTTTTTCGCGATGGCGCTTGGTTTGATAACTGGTATGGGGTACTTATTCTACGCGTTCGTCTTCCTGCTGCTTATTGGCGGCGTAAGCCTGTTATTGGCGTATTTGCGCTTCGGGCAGGGAGAGACGAACGCCCGCGTGTTACGGATTACAATCCCGGAGAATTTGGACTATGACGGATTGTTTGACGACGTGTTTAAAAAATTCGGCGTCCGCGCGGAGTTGGAAAAGGCCAGAACCACAAATATGGGGAGTTTGTATGAACTGACATACATGGTACGGTTGAAATCCGAAACCATACCGAAAAAATTCATGGACGAACTGCGCTGCAGAAACGGGAATTTAAATATCTTAATGAGCCGCGAGCAGCGCGAAGGGGAGGAGTTATAATATGCGTAAATTTAAAACAGCCAAGCTGACAGGTTTATTTTTAGGGATGGCTATAGCTTTGAACGGCTGCGGCGGTGTGGAAACCCCGAACGCGGTTCCCTCTGAAACGCCCGCTAAGGCATTGTCTTCTGAAGCGCCGGGAACGCTGACCGCGGCGAACAGCGAAGCGGCAAGTACAGAGACCCTCGTATACACCGGAGGGTATACCCTTTCATACGAGTTCGCGCCGGAAGACACGGACAGCGCGTGGGATACAAACAGCGCCTCCGCCGTCGAGTTCAACGGCGGTACCGCCCAGATTTCCGGCGAGGGAGCGAAATTCGCGGACGGAATACTCACCATCGCGCAAGCGGGTACGTATGTGCTGTCCGGGACGCTCGCGGACGGGCAAGTATTGATAGATGCGGGCAAGAACGACGACGTCCGTCTGGTGATGAACGGAGTCTCACTGAGTAACGCGACCGGACCGGCGATATACGCCCCTCAATCGGAAAAGATTGTGTTGATACTGGAAAAGGGAACGGAAAACACGGTATCGGACGGCGCGGGCTATAGTAACTCGGAAGACGCCGACGCTCCGGACGCGGCGATCTTCATTCAGGATAATTTAAGCGTAACCGGCGAGGGGACGCTTACCGTTACCGGCAGCTATAAGCACGGGATACGTGCCCAGGATGTACTCGCCGTAACCGGCGGCGTAATATCGATCAATTCCGTTGGCGACGCGCTTCGCGGGCGTGACGGCGTCGCTATTCAAAACGGCGCTTTTACTCTCGACGCCGGCGGCGACGGGATACAGTCCAACAACGACGAGGACGGCGCGAAGGGATTTGTCGTAATCAACGGCGGCACATTTGAGATAAAATCCAAAAACGACGGAATACAGGCGCAAACCGCGCTGAGCGTCGCGGACGGCGTCTTTCGTATAACAACCGGCGGCGGCAGCGCGGCGGCGCCGACACAGGAGGAGAATTTTCGCGGTAGATGGGGCGAGGCCGCCCAAACGGAAACAGCGGAAGATGAGTCTGTCAGTATGAAAGCCCTGAAAGCGGGGAAACAGGTATATATAGCGGGCGGGGACTTTACCGTTGACGCGGAGGACGACGCCGTACACTCAAACGACAGTATTGTCGTTACGGCGGGTAAATTTGAGATAAAGACAGGCGACGACGGGTTCCACGCCGACGCGGCGCTGGAAATAGCGGGCGGGGAGATCAGTATTACTTCCTGCTACGAAGGTATAGAAGGGCTGTCTGTCACGATCGGCGGCGGGGATATTACCGTAGCCGCGAGCGACGACGGGATAAATTCAGCGGGGGGCGTGGACAGCGGTTCGCAATGGGGCGGACCGATGGGCAGGGATCAATTTTCGTCGAATGGCGACTGCTTTGTAAAGATTACCGGCGGCACGCTGGATCTGTCCGCGTCACGCGATGGCATTGACGCCAACGGCAATATTGATTTCAGCGGCGGCACGGCGAAGATCAGCGGTCCGTCGCAGGGAATGGAAGGCGCGATTGATTTGGACGGAACCTTGACCGTCACCGGAGGAGAGCTTATAACAGCGGGCAGTGTACTCGGTATTTCGGAAGATTCCACACAGCCGGCTATACTCGTTTCCTATACGGCGCAGCAGGATTCCGGCAGTATAATCGCCATAAAAGACGCGAATGGGAACACGCTGCTGGAGTACACAAGCAAGAATTCCTATTCCCTGTCGGGATTTACGTCCCCGGAGTTTAAACAGGGTGAAACATATTCCCTCTTTATTGACGGCGAGAAACAGGTGGATATTAAACTGGAGAACACTGTCACCAGCATATCCGACGACGGCGGGGCGTACAGCGGCGGCGGGCGCGGAGGCTGGGGCGGCGGCACACGTCCCGGTGGAGGCGGAAGGCCGGAAGGCGGTGGAATGACAATGCCGAGCGGAGATCCTCCCCAAAACGGAAACACCTTTCCGGGCGGCGGGGCTTTTCCGGGCAGGGGTACGCGTCCCGACGGTGTTATGCCAAGTGAAGGCAGCGGCGGCGCTTGATAAAATAATTGCCGGATGTATTCGAGGCGAGCATAAGATTTATGCCCGCCTCGAAGATTAACTACTTCTTTTTCCAGACCGCGTACAGTACAGTGTCACGGGGGAAAGCAACCGACTGCCGCGGCTGATATACCTTTCCTTCGTCGCTGGTACTTTCACTCCATCCCGAAAAGACATATCCGGTTTTGACAATCCAGATCTGTTCGCTGATTATTACGGAACCGCCGATAGCCGCCGTTTGATTAGGGATAAATCCGTTACCGCCATTGTTGCGGTATGATACGGTATAGTTTTTCGGACTCACAGGCGTCGGTGTATTAGTCGGTGTCGGCGATTTAGTCGGTGTTGGTGTTTTAGTCGGCGTTGACGTTTTAATCGGTGTCAGTGTTTTAGTCGGTGTCGGCGTTTTAGTCGGTGTTGATGTTTTAATCGGTGTTGGTGTTTTTGTGGGTGTCAGCGTTTTAGTAAGTGTCGGAGCGGGCGTATTTGTCAACGTTGGTGTCGGCATTTTGGTAGGCTCTGGCGTGCTTGTCAACGTCGGTGTCAGTGTCCGAGTCGGAGCAGGTGTGTTTGTGAACGTCGGTGTTGGCGTCCTGGTCGGTATAGGCGTGCTTGTAAACGTCGGTGTCGGCGTCTTGGTAGGCACTGGCGTGCTTGTAAATGTCGGTATCGGTGTCTTGGTAAGCGTCGGACTTGGCGTTTGGGTCGGCGTCACTGTAAATGTCGGCGTTGGCGTTTCGGTCGGCGTCACTGTAAATGTCGGCTCAGCCGCCCAAATCATGAAGGGCAGAGCAGTGATATCAAGCGCGCCGCTGCCGTAATATGGATCCCACCCGGGAACTCCAATATCTCTGGCGTTACTTGTCAAAATAATCTCTATATCCGCCGGCGATAAATTTGTATTATAAATCTTTAACATCGCCGAAGCGGCTGATACAAAAGGCGCGGCCATGGATGTGCCACCCAAGGGCGCGTAACCCCCGCCCGGCACTGAAGAAACCACATCTACCCCGGCGGCGGCTATATCCACCGTATCGCCGTAATTGGAATAAGTCGGCCTCTCATCATAACGATCCACAGCGGTTACCACTATGGCTGATGTGATATACGAGGGGGTATGGCGGGAAGTGTCGTCGCCTGAATTACCCGCCGCGACCACAACGGAAATATTATTCAGCACCGCTTTATTAATTGCGTCTTCCACATAGCTGATTATTGACCTGCTTCTTGTGCCGATACTCATGTTTATCACGTCAACCCCGGACTCCACAGCGTCGTCGATAGCCATCACGACCGCGATCCAACTGCTGTTGCCGGAATCGTCAAACACTTTATAGGGCTGCACCACGACGTTCGGCGGAGTCGTGTCTATTATTGTGCCGCTGACATGGGTTCCGTGCGAATCCGTGTCACGGCTGGAGTGCGCGCCGGTAAAATAATTGTAATCATTCGGTTTAAGTCTGTCTCTCAGCAGAGGATGAGCCGAGTCTACGCCGGTATCTATCACACCCACAATAATTTCAGGCAAAGGCTCGGATATATTATTTGTCAGCCATTCATGATAAACCGCCGCGCCCATTGCGTCAGCTCCCCATGATTGGTATTCGACGCTGACAATCTCGTCGGGTTCCGCGTAAATGATACCCGGCTTGCTTTGAAAAAGCGCGAGCGCGTCTTTCGCCAGGGCTTCAGTTTCATATTGCAGTATGTGCAGGCCGTCCGAATTGGCCAAATGCGTCGAGGCCCCATATGTATTTATTACGTCAACACCCGGTTCGGTTTTGACAAGCAGCCGTTTGAGCTGATACGGCCTTGAAAGAACAGCTTCTTCCCCAGTTCGTTCCACTTCGTAGCCCATGGCTGCCGCGACTTCATCTAGCGGCACAAATATTTCGTCCTCAAGAACTACGGCTTCAGCCGGCAGCGCGACGTCTTCCCCGTTTACCGTCATAACGTCTTCTCCAGCGGATAAGGCGATATCGCCGTCCGGCATTTGAATCTCCGCTGAATCCGCCTCGCCGACATAAGCAACCTCCGCCTCGGTGTTGTTCACGAGTGTTGTCAGCGGAACCAGCATAACGCCGTTCTCCACGACAGGCGCAAGCTCCTTGTCTTCCACAACCGGCTCCGGTTCCCCGCTTTTAAGCAGTTCGCTGCTTCCGACTTGTAATTCTATAATGTCAAACGCCCCGTCAACCTTGGTTTCATCGAGCAGACGAGCCACGCTGTCCCTGAAGGCGGGACCGTCCTCCACATACACTTCCGGTTCTTCCGGAAGCTCAGAAGGGATTGCCTCTTCGAGAGGTTCAATCATGTCACCCTCTACGGACTCCGCCGTCTCATCTCCTTCCGCGGGATAAATGATACGCGGTTCCTTAATTTCATATAATGGCGGGATTAATTCACGCGGCTCGATTGGAGTATCCTCCTCATCCCCAACCTCCGCGGGCGTCTCGACGGCTTCCATCGCGGTTACATTGTTTATGGGCGTCTTATTCGGTATATTCAACGCCAAAAGCGCTATTGCTAAAATAACAGCGATTTTTAAATTACTTCTGGATTTCATTGTATAGCCCCACACCTCCTAATAATAATTTGATTTATGATAAATTTTTCTACGTATGCCTAAATAATACTATATCATGACACTTTTTCTTTTACAATACATTTTCAAAAAAAAATATAATATTTTTCGACGGCGCGCATGTAAAAAGCGAGTCCTTTATGGACTCGCTTTGCTTTCAGGGTAATCTCAACTCAAAATCAGCTCCAACAGTTTCCCGACACGCTCGGCGTCCTCTCGGATCATAGCCGTGTCGCGCCCCTCTATCATAACCCTTATCTTCGCCTCGGTGCCGGACGCTCGAATCAATACACGCCCGTCGTCCTTGTACTTTTCCTCCAAAGCGTCGATTTCAGCCTTAATCACCGGATGGGAAAGATATTCGCTTTTTTTGACGTTATCCACGATGGCGTTATACGTAATCTGCGGCATTACTTCCATAACTTTATTCAGTTCGGACAGGGGAACATCCTCCTCCCGCATAACTTTTAGGATCTGGAGCGCGGTAATAAGTCCGTCGCCGGTGGTGTTATGCTCCAGGAATATAACATGCCCCGACTGCTCGCCGCCCATGGTCGAGTTGGTCAGCAGCATACGTTCCAGCACATAGCGATCGCCCACGGCTGTCTTTTCAATATTTATTCCCTTCTCCTTAGCCATCCGGAAAAAGCCCAAATTGCTCATCACTGTGGACACAATGGTATTATTGACCAGCTCGCCGCGGCGTTTCTTATACCATCCGCAGATCGCCATAATCTGATCGCCGTCCAGTATATTGCCCTTATCGTCCACGCACATCAGCCTGTCGCCGTCGCCGTCCAGGGCGAAGCCCGCGTCCGACTTTGTGACCAGCACATGCTCTCGTAACGAGTCCGTGTGTGTGGAGCCGCATTTATCGTTTATGTTAAAACCGTTGGGATTATTGTGAATCGGCAACACATCCGCGCCCAAACCGGCAAAGAGCATGGGGCCCGCTTTATATGTGGCGCCGTTTGCGCAGTCAACCGATATTTTCAGCCCTCGGAGACTCAAATCAGGAACAGTCGATTTAAGAAATTCGACATAATCGGTCAGCGCGGATTCACAGGGTGTTATATAACCCGCGTCGTATCCCGCTGCCCTTGGCAGCGTATCCAAGGCGTTGACGCATAGATACTCTATTTCATCCTCTATGACGTCAGGCAGCTTATAGCCTTCCTTATTAAAGAATTTTATCCCGTTATCCTGAAACGCGTTATGCGACGCGGATATGACGACGCCGGCGTCCAGTTTATATTTCCGCACGAGATACGCGATGCCCGGCGTAGGCAGAACTCCGGCCGGGTACACGCGCGCGCCCATTGAACACATCCCGGCTGTCAGCGCGGATTGCAGCATATCCTTAGAAATTCTAGTGTCGGTTCCGACAATGATCTGCGGAGCGTGATGATTTGTCTTTGTCAGTACATAAGCCCCTGCCCTGCCCAGCGCGTAAGCCTTTTCAGGCGTTAAATCTACGTTAGCGGCGCCTCTTACCCCGTCCGTTCCAAACATTCTTGCCATGCGGTATTCCCCCCTGGATTATTGTAGAATAATTATTCTCTACTCCGTCCGTGCAAAACTCAGCAATAAGCCGTTTAAGTTTACTCATTTTTGTCACTCTCTCCTTTTTACTGTCAGGCATACTACTCTCCTTTGGAAAACCCTTTGTGCTGCTAATAAGATGAATTCTATTTGTTTGGGCGTATGGTGTCAAGATCGAAATTCCCGCGTTCGCGGTGAGGAAAGAATTTGATCCAACACCTCAAAAGGTTTTTTCATAAACTTTAATC
>JAISZF010000287.1 GCA_031269415.1 Clostridiales bacterium | reverse complement strand
GGTTTTCATGCTTCATCCCCTCAGCAATGATTATATCCCATTTTTTCCAATTTTACAACTATATTTTACTACATTTTACAATTGTTTCATATGCTTTGGGAAACTGTTTGTAACCCCTTTCGGTTAATTAACCGCCATCTGAACAGCCATACCAATCCCGCGATAATCCGCAGGACGAGCACTGTTAAAAACATGCCGCGCAAAGCCCCCAGATCGCCGCCCAGGAAGCGGTAGAGCATTACCCCTGAAAAGGGCATAAGAGCGTTCGACAGGCATGTCAGCACTGTAAATATGGATATACTTAAAGTCTTATATTTATCGTCCAACACTTCCAGCAGGCATTGAAATGGGTTTAATTGAATTGTGGCCGCCGTCAGGTTAGCTATGGTATGAAACAGTATAAACAGCGGTATGTTGACGGAGACCGGCAGCAAGGTGGCGGAAATCATCGCGATTGGATTGAGAGCGAGCCCGAACAGGCCAAAGGTCAGCGTGAAGGTAACACCCCTGCGTTCATTCATGCGGCTCCAGAAACGCATGGTCAAAAACTGCGCGAGCGTACCGGCCACAATCGCCAACCCCAGTTGCGCCTCGTTCATCTTCAGATACTGCGTCTGCCCGATATAGTACATCGTCCAGTCCATCTGCCATGTGATATAGAAAAACCAAGCCACACACGCGTAAAACATAAACGACTTATTATGTAATAAGCTTACGAACGCTTTCTTCAGCGTGCCGAACCCAATCCTTCTCGGATCGGAGGCGTTAACGGAGTACATGCGCTTCAATACGGCGATTTGGACAGCTATCAGAATTGCCCCTCCGATAAAAAAGCCCTGATGCCCCATTATTTTAAGCTCGTTCGTATTAAGGCCTGAAAGTATGCTGCCGGTGATAAGGGGTGTCAGCACGCCCATAAACGCGGCCAAGGTGGTCTTTATCGTCAGTGTTTTATTGCGTTTTTCTATCGGGATAACTTCCGGGAAAAAGCTCTGCCACGAGAGATTGTACAAGGTCATAGCCCCGCCGGAAAGCGACAGCAGCCCGATAAACGCGGCCAGTCGCATGGATTGCAGCAGCGGCACAAAGCCGATTGCCAGATAGATTACGCCGGTAAGGCTTATGGAGAATATAACCATAGCCCTTTTTGTCTTCAGCGAGTCGGTCAATATGGCGCCCGGCAGCAGCACCAGCATGTTCACGAGCTGAGGCAGCATACTGACAAGGCCCAGATGAAAGTCGTTCGCACCCAGACGGTTCGCGAACAGGTTATTGTTGTTGTTGATCAGATTGACTGTTAAAGCGATAAGTGCGCCTTCTATGGCGTACAACCTGATCGGACGCTCCAAAGAAGCGTAAAAGCGGCCCCACGACCGCGCATGACGTGCTGCCACGCTGACTATCCGCATATATCTCCCCGCTGAATTATTATTTATCGACGATAAGTATAGATCGGTATACGGTTTTAAGCAAGAGGCTGAAAAAATCACATACTGCCCTATAAATGCCAAGTAATTTACATAACGCCAGCTATAAATAAAAAAACCCCACATTTATTCAGCGGGGCGGATCATTATGTACTAATTTAACCCAAAACTTATTAGCAAAGCTTTATCCACTTTTTTCATTATGCCATCGTCTAAGCGGCATATTTTTTCCCTGAGCCGTTTCTTATCAACGGTACGAATCTGCTCCAGCAGGATTACCGAATCTTTTACCAGCGTATACTGCTGACAGTCTATCTCTATATGAGTCGGCAGTTTCGCCTTGTTAATCTGGGAAGTAATGGCCGCGCAAATCACCGTTGGGCTGTAACGGTTTCCCACGTCGTTCTGCACCACCAATACGGGCCTGACGCCTCCTTGCTCTGATCCAATGACCGGGCTTAGATCCGCGTAAAATATATCGCCTCTCTTAACCAGCACGTTATTCACACTCCGTCTGTCACACGCGTTTGGGCATATCGCCCTCTATATTAAAAGTGTGCCCGGCTTTTCGACTTTTATTCAATAAAATAATAATCCCTACGCCTCAAATTCGGAATTTTCCAACGGTACGTTATACTCAAAGCTCTTGTACGTCACTATAATGCGTTCACTGCCTTGCGGATCATAAATAATCAGCTTTACTGGCTTAAGAGTCTTGTTGTCGATCCATATCTTTTCCGAAGCCAGATACGGATGGCTGCCGGGTATTTGAGCCTCCAGCACCGTACACGGCTCATCCGCGATCTTGGCGGCGCTGACGGCTGTCTCATTCGATTTCAGATAATTCTTAATAAAGCTTGTGAAGAATATCTCGCTGCGCTCCTGCGATTCCTTTGTGGCTACCGCGATTCTTCCGGAAAGCTTCTTGTTGAACTGATAGATAGTCTTCCCGTCCGAAAGCGTGACGTTGCCGGCCACTTTCTCCGGCCCTACCACTTCCACGCGGTACTCTCCGGTTATTTTGCATTTTTGAACGGTATTATACACATTAGAGCCTTTATTGCTTTTGTATTCCACCGTCGCTTCGCACATGTATGTCTCAATGTTAACCAGTATACTCTGAATCTTTTCATAAGCGTTCTGCGTTTCCTTTTTGGTCTGCCCGGTTCCCTGGCATCCCGCCGCCGCGAATAAGGCTGTCATCAGTAAGGCTGTCAAGCGTTTTAATCTCATATTAACCCTCCGTATTTATGCTGCTACATAAGTATACTGGCGGGCTTGACGTTTTATGAGAAACTTTTGCGCAAAGAGGCGTTACGGTGGTTGACAATAAATACATTATAAAATAGAATTATAATGATTATTCACGCTTACAAAACTCTCTCGACGCCGCACATTTCTACTTAGGGGGATTTTATGCGTAATGTATTCAAAAGGGACGAGCGCGGCCTTACCTTGATGGAACTCATCATCGTATTGGCGGTAATCGCGATAATCGGAGCGATACTCGCACCCAATTTTCTGTCCGCCACGGACAGAGCGCGACTGAAAAGCGACATACAGTCGGCGAAGGTCATCCAAACCGCGATTGAAACTTATAACGCGGAGCACAGCACGCCTATACCAGAGGCTGCTGATGTTGCAACTATTTTAGGGACTCTAACCTCTAATGGCTATTTAAGCGCCTCCAGCTCCTTAAGTCCGCAGACCGACGACGCAATTTGGTCTTATGTACCAAAGGTAGAAAAAGGGCCTCTCGTCGTAAAACTTGATATCAGTAGCTGGAAGTCAACTAACAAGGGTGATCTTTATAATGCCCTTTCTGAGGACGAAAAGGCAATTGTGGTAGATGTTGTGGTAACTTGATAGCTTGGTGGTGATACAATCATAATTATATCCGTATGCTTGGGTTTAGCCGTCGGATGGCTAGTAATTTTCTGTGCGGGTAAACTTACAAAAGACGCGGATCAGTTTAATCTGTTTTTTATGCTGTTCACAGCCGCGTTATTTACAGGGCTTTATCTGCGGTTCGGCTTTACCGCTGAATACGCTGTTTACGGCATTTTTTCCATATGTCTTATTACCGCCGCCATTGTAGACCTGCGGCTTCACATTCTGCCCAATGTCATTAACTTGTCGGGTATAGGGCTGGCATTCGTATTCAGCCTTATTCGCGGCATAGTCGCGTCAAGCCCGACTCCTGTATTCGATTTCCTCGCGGGGAGCGCCGCTTGCGGCGTTCCCCTATTACTAATCGCCATTCTGAGTAAACGAGGCATGGGCATGGGCGATGTAAAATTCGCGGCGCTGATCGGGGCGTTTTTGGGGGTGGGCGGCGGTCTTTGCGCCTTGTGGCTCAGCATAGTTATGGGCGGGGTATACGGCGCGGTTTTGATTGTATTAAAGAAAGCCACGCGCAAAACACCCATACCGTTCGGGCCGTTTATGGTTCTGGGCGCTTTAGGTATGGTGTTTTTCGGCGATTTCATAAAACCGCTGCTTTCGGGGGTTTACAATGTTCGACCGTAACAATGAAGGTTACACGCTTTTAGAATCACTGGTGGCGGTCACTGTGATAATGCTTGTGATGACAGCCGCCCTGCGCCTGTTTTCACTGGCGTCCGCCGCAACTTCGCGCGCGGCGGTTCGGTCGGAACTGACCGAATACGCGCGCATTGCCGCCGATGTTATGAGCGCGAATATTCAACAGGCAACTGAAATTAAAATTGAGCTGAACGCGAATAATACATTAAAGAAGTTGACGCTTACGCTGCCATCGGTGACGTCAAAGTCTGTCTTTGTGTATTATCCCGATCTTGAGATCGGTACAGTGAATTACCATCGTCTGATTTTCACCGGTAATAATGTTAATAACGCCAACGTACTGGCGTCAAATCTAGCGGATATCAAAATCATATCGGAAAGTGGAAATACATTATTCATTGAAATATTAACAGACAACAAAATTACCAACAGCGGCAAATCCGCAATTAAAAACCTAAATATAACAGTCGAGCCGGTTTTTATCCGCGTACCGGTTAATATCAGCGGTAAAACACTACTCCCTTAAAACTGAGAGGAAGGTTGTTATGTGGGAAAAATTCTTCCCTGATCACTATTACGACTCTGTTTTTGAGATTCCTTATAAAGAACTCAAACAGAAGAATATTCAAGCGCTTATTTTCGATATTGACAATACTCTGGCGCCCTATAATATCCGCCGCCCGCCCGAAAAGACGTCCAACCTGCTCAACCGTCTGGAGAGAATGGGTTTTAAAGTCTGCCTGCTGACCAACAATGGCAAACGCAGACTGACATATTTTAACGAGCATCTCAAACTGCCGGCATATCACAAAGGCATGAAACCACTGGCCGGCAAGGCAAAAAAAGCCATGCGGGTTATGAGCGTGACACCCGAAGCCACCGCGCTGATAGGCGATCAGGTGCTTACGGATATCTGGTGCGGCAAGCGACTGAAAGTAACCACCATATTAGTAAAACCCATAAGCAAAAAAGACGTTTTATCTGTACGGCTGAAACGCGGCATTGAAAAATCCATTGTATCCGCGTATCTGAAAAAACAGACGCGGGCCGCCAAATGATTACCGCCCGCACCGATGTTTTGGGTGTTATCGGTTATCCCGTCGAACACAGCCTGTCGCCGAGGATACACGAGTACTTCGCGCGGACTATGGATCAGGACGTCTGTTACGCCGCTTTCCGCGTCTTGTCGGGACGTTTGCGCGAAGCGATAACAGGCGCTCATAGTTTAGGTATAAAGGGCATTAACGTCACAATACCTCATAAACAGGCGTGTTTGCCGTTCCTAAGCCGCCTGGACGAAACCGCGACTCGGATAGGCGCGGTCAATACGCTTGTTTATGAGGAGGAAGGCTACGCCGGTTATAACACGGATCATATCGGTATGAAGAGGTCTTTAGAGGCGGTGGGCATAGAAATACGCGGCAAATCAGCGGTTATAATCGGCGCCGGCGGAACCGCTCACGCGGCCTGTATAATGGCCGCCGACAACGGAGCCTCAAAAATTACCATCGCCAACCGAACGTCCGCTAACGCCGAATCATTGGCTGACCGCGTAAAACGTTTTTACGATATACCGACGACCGTTGTCACGCTTTCCGGATTGAATGATGTAGTCCATAAAGATATTGTTGTACAGACCACGTCGGTCGGGCTGAACGAGCCGCCCGGCAAATGCCCTGTAGATTCGGAGCGTTTCTTTGAAGGGGTGAGCGCGGCATTAGATCTGATATACAGCCCATGGGAAACGAAATTTATACAAATGGCGCGGGCAAAGGGCGTTCCCGCGGTAAACGGCTTTCCCGCCTTGGTATTTCAGGCGGCGGCATCTTTCGAACTTTGGCAAAGCGTCGGATTCACGCGGTTGTATCTGGATCGCGCGGTGGATGTTCTGAAACATCTGGCGAAGCGGGCATAACACTGCTGGAACTGATAATCGCGCTTTCAGTGACGCTGATTATATCAGCGGCCTTATTCACCCCCGGCGCGCAGACCGATAAAAGGGCGCTTTACAAAGCATGCCTGCAAATGCAGGCAGACATACGCGAAGCGCAGCGCAGAGCCGTGCTGGAGGGAAAGAAGACTGGTTATGCCGTTTCTTTCTGGCCTACTACTAATAGCTATAAACTATATGCAACGATGTCGAAGGTTGATAAGAGTGTAGAACTGGATAGTAACGTATCCTTCACTAACTCAGTAGGTACATTAGACAACATAAATGTTGTAATAAAGTTTGGGAATAAGGATAATATATTGGTATTTGAGGCTAACGGTAGACCGGAAGCGGGAGGAACCATATATCTGAAAGCGGGCAGGTTTTGGCAGGAAATAACCGTTGAGGTAACATCAGGACGCGTAGAAATAAAAGAAATGAAATAGATTTCTGGAGGAAAAACATGTCTGAAGTACACATTAAGAACTATATGGAAGACTGCGTAAGCGATATGCTGGACCGCGTCTTATCTGAGATTCATTCATGCACTTGTGAGAAATGCAAATACGACATTACGGCCATCGCGTTGAATTCACTGCCGTCAAAATACGTGGTTACCAAACGCGGTCAGCTCTACACAAAAGTCGCCTCGCTTCAGCAGCAGTTTGACGTGGATCTTATAGCCGCGATCACAAAGGCGGCGGTTATCGTTAACCGTAACCCGCGTCATAATAATGTCGAATGAGCGTAATATCATACTCATCGGTTTTATGGGAAGCGGCAAAACCACTGTCGGACGTCTGCTCTCCAAAGCTGTCGGGTTTCGTTTTATTGATACAGACACTGAGATAGAACAGGCCGGCGGCATGTCAATTCCCCATATCTTCACATATGGGGAATCTTACTTTAGGGATTTGGAAGCCGATGTAGTACGCGGGTTACGCAGCGCGCGTAAAGCGGTGATTGCCACGGGCGGCGGAGTAATCAAGCGTGAAGACAATATCGCCGCTCTGAGGTCTTCGGGCGTGGTATTCTACCTCCGATGGCCTGTCGAGGAATTGTACGGCCACGTCAAAGACGGCACAAACCGTCCCCTGTTGAATGTTTCCAATCCGATGGAAGAAATGAAAGTTTTGCTGTTTGAGCGAGAGCCACTGTATGTATCAGCCGCGCATATAATTATTGAATGCGCGGGAAAGCGGGCGGAAACAATAACAAAAGAAATCGAGGCGCATATTGAAGAACATAGCGGTCATTCACGGGGTTAACCTGAATTTTACGGGCATACGCGAGCCTTCCGTATACGGTTCCCAAACCTTGGACGACATAAACAGGCTCATAAAAGAACGCGCGGAAGCGCTGGGCTGCGGTGTTACTATATATCAGTCGAATATTGAGGGCGAAATCGTTAATTTTCTCCAACAATGTTATTTTGACAAAACCGACGGAGTCGTCATCAATCCCGGAGCGTTTACACACTACAGCTACGCGATCCGCGACGCCATAGCGGCCATATCCATTCCCGCCATAGAGGTGCATATCTCAAACATCCATAAACGCGAGGCGTTCCGGCACGCCTCGGTGATTGCCCCTGTTTGCGCGGGGCAGATCTGCGGGCTTGGCGTTAACGGATATTTGTTGGCTCTTACGGCTTTGGCGGGCTAAAAACACTTGCCCTTAACGCACGGTTGAATTATACTTTTTATAATTTCACATATAAAACCATTCTGGAGGGATTATAATGATTTCCGCGAGTGAATTCAGAAACGGCGCGACCTTGGAAGTAGACGGGGATATATTTGTGGTGCTGGAGTTTCAGCACGTTAAGCCGGGCAAGGGCGCGGCGTTTGTGCGTACCAAATTGAAGAACCTGAAGTCCGGCGGCATTGTCGAGCGCACATTCCGCCCGACGGAAAAAATGCCCCGCGCCCACATAGACCGGAAGGATCTCCAGTATCTGTACAAAGACGGCGATCTCTACCATTTTATGGATACGGATAGTTTTGAGCAGACGGCGATCAACGCCTCTGACATCGGCGACGCGCTGAAGTTTGTCAAAGAAAACGAAATGGTTAAGATACTTTCGCATGACGGCTCGGTATTCGGCATAGAGCCTCCAACCTTTGTGGTTCTGGAGATCACGGACACAGAGCCGGGGTTTAAAGGCGATACCGCCACCGGAGCGACAAAATTCGCCACTGTCGAAACCGGCGCTGTTATCAATGTGCCGCTGTTTTTAAGCGTAGGTGAATCAGTTAAAATTGACACGAGAACCGGCGAGTATCTGGGGCGGGTGTGATGGCGGGCAATCCGCGCGGCAGCGTGCGTAAGCTGCGTGAATTGGCGTTAACCCTGGAGATTACGGGCGATACGAATGAACAGACACTTCTGCTGGCAATTATAGACGTACTGGACGAATTAGTGGATGCTCTCGCGGAAAGCAACGAATTTCCGGAGCTATTCGACGGGCAGGAGGAAACCGGCATTCTGATCTCCAAATGTCCGAATTGCGGCGAACCCATTAGTTTAGATCTCTCTAATCCGCAAAGCAGCGAACCTGTGGTCTGCGCGAGCTGCCATGAGGTAATCGGTGTAATTACAGCCAGTATGCGGATATAACCCGTTAGCGGACAAAAGCCCGCGGGCTCCTATAATCCGGAGAAACCCGCGGGCTGCATATTGACCCGGCTGAACAAGTCGGGCAAGGTGTAAGCTGTCAGCTTAAACAGGCCCAGTTCCTCACAAGCCTGATTGACGATGTCTATCGGGATCGAGTATATATAGGATACTTCTTCCCGTGTATACACATACGGCGACCCGATATCCAGTTCACGCTGATACAGACGGCATATAGGGCTGGAGGCCCCGGTCATAATCCTTAAAAACGACTGCTGATCTATTTCATCTATCTGTAAACGTTTCATTATGTTTTGTAATTCCGCTTCCGATATGTATAGGGCTTCCGCCGCTTCCGTCACGGTTAGCGGCTCGTCCATCGATTTTATGATAATATCCAGGCTTTGCAATTGCGGCGCGATTTCTGTCTGATATAGCTCCAGGAAACTGGCGCCCCTCTCGTTTGAGTTCATAAAAATCCTCCTGCCTTATGAATTGATGCATACCGGTCTGACTACTATTTTAAATGAAAACCGCGCAAAATTCCATATGAAATAAATGGGCAAACTGGCTGGTGGCTGTGTTGAATGAAATCCAAAAATACTTCAAATTCCGTCAGGGTTTAATAGATCAATATGTCAAAGGCGATATGACGAAGCGCGAATATCTGTCGCGCAATCTGGAAGCGGTGCTTGCGCTCAGGGAACAGCCGTTCAGTATTGTCGACTCACTTGAAAAGGGTTTGTTCAATTACCAATACTTTAACGCTCTGGCAAAAGAGTGTAAAAATACGGACCCGGCGAAAACTGATTATTATTACTCCAAAAAAGACCGGGCAACCATGAATGTGCTTCGCATATTGGACTTCAGGGAGGTCGATTCTTATTTTATACGGGTTCGTTCTCCTCAGCTTAGAGGGCGGCTGTTTGAGATGATTATCCAAGAATATCAGATGATTCTGCATTCCGCCAGTATGGAGATATTAGAGAGGTTAAGGCGCGAGGGCGTGTTTTCGG
>JAISZF010000258.1 GCA_031269415.1 Clostridiales bacterium | reverse complement strand
CAATATTACCCCACGCCTCAGGCGTATTCGCTTCCCACATGTCCATCAGAAAATCCCCCTTGGCTTTTATCATCAATTCCGAGTTGAGTTCGTCGCCGTTTTTAGCCGCCAGTATGTTGTCCAGAAACATGTCAAACATCTCCTGTGTAAGCCTTATAGGTATGTATGGCTCTATACGGCTTAATACCTCGTCTACGGTCAGGCGCCCGTGGCAGGATAGGTCTCTTATGTGATAGTAGAAGCTTACCGCGTTAAAGAAGATAACATTTTCCGGCGTCCCGGAGCCCGCGCCGTTAATCGTCCTCTTTAACTTTGTCAGATAAGCGGCAAGCTCCTGATCGGTAATTGTTTTCATATTCTTCTCCTGTTCTTTTTTTGTCGTCCATGAGAATCAAGCTTATTTTCCGCAGTTTGAAAAATAATATATGGGTAATATAAGGCAGATCGAACGGCGTGTAACAAGTTTAGTATTATTTTTAGCGCTTTGAAAAATAATATATTAGCGGTGTGATACGTATATTTGACAACAGGAAATATTTATGTCATATTTTTATGAGCAAAAAATAGGGGGATGAGCTATGGATGAAGGATACACCAGGAGCGCGGAAGAGATACTGCGCTTCCACGAGGTAACCGCCGCTTCTGGTTTGGACGCGCGCGACGCCGAGGAGCGATTGAGAAAATACGGGGAAAACAAACTGGAAGGCAAGAAAGAAGATACGCTTTTTATTAAGTTTCTGTACCAATTTAAGGATTTCTTAGTGATTATCCTTATTGCCGCTTCCGTAATATCTATTGCCGTAGGCGAGTATTTCGACGGGTGCGTCATTCTCGCTATTGTTCTCCTGAACGCCGGGTTGGGCGTGTTTCAGGAAAACAAGGCGGGGAACGCGCTGAAAGCGCTTAAGAATATGGCCAGCCCGCAGTCGAAAGTGCTGCGCGGCGGGCAGATAGAGAAGATTGCCTCCAATCTTCTCGTGCCGGGGGATGTTGTCGTATTAGAGGCGGGGGACTACATACCCGCAGATTTGCGGCTGATTGAAAGCGTTAACCTAAAGATAGACGAATCCGCGCTGACGGGGGAATCCGTCGCCTCGGAAAAGGACGCTTCGCTGGTTTTAGAGAAAGACACCGGACTGGGCGACAGGAAGAACTCCGCTTATATGGGCACTATGGTAACATACGGACGCGGACACGGCGTTGTTACCGATACCGGTATGAAGACCCAAATGGGCAAGATCGCGGCAATGCTTACGGAACACAGGGAAGAACCGACGCCGCTGCAGATCTCGCTGAACGCCCTCGGAAAAACGCTGGGTATAGTATGTATTGTTGTGTGCGCCGTTATCTTTGGCTTGGGATTGCTGCGCGGGCTGGCGGTACTAGAGATGTTTATGACCGCCGTGTCGCTGGCTGTCGCCGCCATACCGGAAGGGCTTACCATGGTGGTTACGGTTATCCTGGCTTTGGGCATGCAGCGGATGGTGCGCAGCCACGCGATAATCAAGCGTCTTTCCGCGGTTGAAACGCTGGGCAGCACAACAGTTATTTGCAGTGATAAGACCGGCACGCTTACACAGAATAAAATGACCGTCGTGAATTTGTACGCGGACGGTCTGTTCAGTGAGGTGACCGGAACCGGATACGAGGCGGACGGCGGTATATCGGAAATGAACGAGGCCGCGCGTATACTGGTTGAGGGCGCGGTGCTTTGCAACGACGCGATTTATCATAAGGAAGAGAGTTCCATAATAGGCGATCCGACCGAAGGCGCGCTGCTGGTGCTGGGTGAGAAGGCCGGCGTCGCCAAAGATGTAATAAACAAGGAAAAACCGCGCGTCGGAGAGCTTCCCTTCGATTCTGACCGGAAGCTCATGTCTACCGTACACCCGGTCGAAAATGCCCCGCGGCCATATATTATGTATACCAAAGGCGCTCCGGATGAGATTTTGCGCAGATGCGCTTATATTTATAGCAATGGTGAGATACGGACTATCTCTGAAGAGGATCGAGGCGAGGCCGCAGCCGCTAACGGCAAGTTCGCGGACAGCGCTTTAAGGGTTCTGGGTGTGGCGTTTAAATATCTGCAGTCGCCGGAACCGAAAGAAGAGGATCTAGTCTTTACAGGCCTTATGGGCATGATAGACCCGCCGCGTGACGAGGCGAAAGCGGCGATAGAGGTCTGCGAGAAGGCCGGTATTACGGTCAAGATGATCACGGGCGATCATAAGGCTACCGCTATGGCTATTGCCCGCCAGTTGGGCATAATGAAAAATGATAAGGCTGTCAGCGGTCGGGAGATCGACGCGATGGACGACAATAAACTGCGTGAAGTGTCGAAAGACACGCATGTGTTCGCGCGCGTATCCCCGGAGCATAAGGTGCGTCTCATAAACGTGGTGCGCGCCAACGGCAATATCGCCGCCATGACGGGTGACGGGGTGAACGACGCGCCGTCCCTGAAGAAAGCGGATATCGGCGTCGCCATGGGCATTACGGGTACCGACGTTTCCAAGGAAGCCGCCGACATGATACTTACGGACGATAACTTTGCCAGCATAGTCCGCGCGGTGGAGGAAGGCCGGACCATATACAACAATATCCGCAAGGTCGTGGGATATTTGCTGTCGTGCAATATCGGCGAGATTATGGTCATATTCATAGCGATGCTGTTCGGATGGCCGGTACCGCTGCTGCCCATACATTTGCTGGCGATAAATCTGATAACCGACGCCTTCCCCGCGTTCGCGCTGGGCATGGAAGAGAAGGAACAGGGGTTGATGGACGTGCCGCCGCGCGATCCTAAGAAACCCATAGTAGATAGAAAGATGACCGTTTCGGTTTTAATCCAAAGTATTTCATTAACCATAGGCGTGCTGGGCTCATTTATGTTTGCTTACGCAAGCAACGGATTTAATGAATATGGAAAGCAAATAGGAGAAACGGCGTGTTTTGTCACGATCGTGCTGGGTGAACTCTTCAGGGCGTACACGGCGCGTTCGGAGAAGATATCTTTATTTAAAATGAAATGGTTTTCCAATAGATATTTGAATCAGTGCGTTATAGTCTCGATAGCCTTTTTGCTGTGTTCGGTCTTTCTGCCGGGGTTCCGTGTAATATTCGGCAATGTGCCCCTGACGGGTTTCGAAATCTTCTGCGCCGCCGCGTTCGCTTTAATCCCATTGGCCGGCGGGGAGATCAGTAAACTGGTCAATAGGCGGGTTAGCCTGTGATGATAAAAAAAGAACCGCCGCCCGGCCTTTAGGCCTTGCGGCGGTTCTTTTTTCTCACGTTAGAGTTTTGTTGTGCCATGCACAGAGTAATCTTTCGCCATAAAATTCACCTCTGAAATTTCAGTTCCGCCCGTGTTCCGCTTCTTTCCCGGCGCTTAATTCTTCCATATGCTTCAGAAAAGCGATCTGTGTCGGGGTTTTACCCGCGTACTTAGAGTCGTCGGAAGAAGTACGCTGATATTGCCCGTAAACCGGCTGATCGGCATAGTTATCGCCGCCTTCGGTCAGTGATTTGAATTCCGGCTTGGTCAGCTCCCGCGCCTGGCCGCAAATGGGGCAGACCAGCAGATAGCGCCTGCTGTATGGAATAATCGGTATGAAAAACAGAGTCAGCCATGTCGTCAGTTTTACTATCTGCCTAGCGGTGTGATTGTTGCAGCGACCGCAAAGCGACTCCTTAATGATGCCCATTATCTTGCTCGTCTTGTGGCCGAACCCCCAAATAATAAACAATTAAATCCCCCTCTGTTGAACCGTGCTGTAATATGAACCACGCCTGACGCCTCAATATCATTGTGCGCTTTATAATGGAATTTGTCAATCTATAATGGTGATGGATTTTATTACAACCGGTTCTAAGGGCCTGTTTTCATTACCGCCTGTCGTCGGAACCGCTGAAATTTTATCCACGACATCCATACCGGAGATTACTGTTCCGAAAGCGGCGTATTCTCCGTCCAAAAATGTAGAGTCGGCGTTCGTGATAAAGAACTGGCTGCTGGCCGAATCATTGTCTTGGCTTCGAGCCATGCTGATAACCCCGCGCACATGGCTGATCTTGTTGTCAACGCCGTTACCGGAGAATTCGCCCTTAATATTGGTATCTGAACCGCCCATACCAGTGCCCTCGGGATCGCCGCCTTGAATCATAAAATCGGGAATAATACGGTGAAACGTAAGTCCGTCGTAAAAGCCGCTGGAAACCAGAGAGACAAAATTCTCGACGGTGATGGGCGCGTTTTTACTGTCTAATTCCAATTGGATCTTCCCGCCGTCCTGCATCTCTATTTCCACTTTGGGACCGGATGAGGATGACGATGACGAGCAACCGGGCGCGACCGCGCATAGCGCCAGGATCTGCGCGGTAATAAGAGCTAATCTTGCCTTTTTCATATGAGGACTCTTCCCTTCGCTTAATTGATTCGGATTATTATAACGAAAAGCGCCCAATTTTGCAAGTAACCCTCAATTGCGCCGGTTTATTCTGTCAGCTCTTAAGCCCTGTGTTTTTCATCACTAGATTCGCGAACACATCAAGTATATGCGGCCCAATCCAGCCGCTGATCCCGGCGATCACGTACGACAGGTTCGGGGGACTCTCGAAGAATTCCGCTAGAAAATGAGCCATGACCCCCGAAAACGCGGCCACCAGGCACCCTGATATCATAGCGGAAAGACGCAAGGGCGTTTTGTCCTTCTGATTTAATAACCGCGCAAGCGCGCCGAAGACTGAGAGCAGCGCGGCCACAAGGATTTTCATTGCTGTTTCGTTTATCATCCTCCCGGCCTCCATTTCCTTCCGTTTCGGGATGAATAGATATTGCCCAGATAACACAGCAGAACGACAAATGCCATATTCAATAAGAATGTGACCAGTATTTGAACAATCATACCCGTTGTAAGCCAGCTCGCGGGATTAATGCTGATACTTTCCATACTGACGCCGACAGCGACCAGATACCTCTTATCAAACGCGGGAATGCCTGTAAACCACCTGTAATAGATATGCATGTCGATTGTACCGGAATCTTCTCTCTCGTAAGGCACTTCAATCCAACCGGCTGGGTTTTCCAAAATGGCCGATGTAAAATCCTGTGAATGAGTTGGATTAAAATTAACCATGGATACCCGTTTGGTCACTAAATGCATTTCCTCATCATACAGCCCGGCAAAAACGTTCTCCGAACTGTCCATGTGCGTTATCTCGAAGCGAAATATCCTCTCGTAGTCCCTTTCATCCAATTCAAATCCAAGATCCACGTGCCTGTTGATCAATTCAACTAATTGATCAACAGCAGCCTGACTTGCGGCCATTTTTTCAGTCAATAAATCATCCTGAAGCTTCGCCAGGGCCTGTTGGTTTAGCAGTGCGAAGATTATCATTATAGCGATTGGCGCCAGGAAGAGATATTTCATCTTTCCGTTGAATAAAGCGTTCATATTTTCCTCCCTCTAGATGTGTTGCAAGGGGCACATCTTCCCGCAAAATTAGAAATTGTTCGATACGTGTGGACAACTTCCACTTTTATACTATGTGAAATTTTACGGAATGTTTCATGCCCGCCAGTCCTTTAACAGTGCCGATAACTAGATTTCAATTGATTCTCACGTGTGTCTGTGTTTAAATATTATTAGAAGGTTCGCATACGAGGAGGTGGGTTATGGTTGATCCTGTACTTTTTTTTACAAGCGAATGTCGCGAGCGCCTACCGAAAATCGCGTGGGCTAACAGTTAGTGAGTTCAACAACCTAGATCGCAAGTATAACATCTTGCGTTACCTCGAAATCGGTTATGAGCCATTTCACCTGACCGGGACGCAGGGAGTGATCGACGAGATTGAGGAATATGTGCGTGTTCAACAGGACAGAATAAAGCAATCTTTGCGGTAAAGTGCGGATTGAAATAATATTTTTATAGCGAAGAGGCATACTAACATCGTTCATATTTTAACGCACAGCGAGGAGGAAAATTATGAAGAGAAGTATGCCGCCCGTGGTCTTACTGTTGGTAAGCCTGGCGTTGATCAGCACGCCCGCTCAAACCTTCGCGAGACATAACCCGAACGCGAGAGATCGCGGCGGTAACAGTTCCGCTGAAGCTCAGATGAAAGGCGACGGCACTGAAAGATCGCCTTACCTGATCTTCACGGAACAGGATTTATTACAGGCGGGAAGGGGAAAATACAGCGGCAGCGCTTATTATCAGCTAAAAAATGATATTTCCCTAAAGGCTAAATCCTGGGAGCCAATACCGACATTCAGCGGCGTGTTCGATGGGAATGGACACGAAATATCGAATATTCGAATTAATTCATCCAAGAGCAATGACTACGTAGGGTTTTTCTACAGCAATACGGGTACGATAAAGGGCCTTGCCGTAGATGCAAATATCTCTTCAACAGGAAGTTCCAGTTCGGCGGGGGGCCTTGCCGGCCATAATTCCGGCAATATAAGCCAGTGCTGTTCATACGGCAGAGTCTCAAATACGGGCTATTGCGCCGGAGGGCTTGTAGGAGCCAATACGGGCGCAATCAAATATTGTTTTTCACAGGCCGACGTTAACGCTTCGGATAACACGTTCGGCGGTGGGCTTATCGGCGCGGCCAGCGAAAGATCCGACGTTTACGGCTGCTACGCGGCGGGCAGGGTAAAAGCGAAGAACAATAAAGGCGGCATCGCGGGGTACGTCTATTCCGGAAAGATCACGGACTGCTGCTATGACAAGGATCAGATAGGATCTGTAACGAACAATGAAGGCACGGGGCTGTCCACCAAAGAGATGAAGCGGAAAGAGAGTTATAGAAATTGGGATTTTTCAAGGATTTGGGGGATGGAAGGCAGAAAGAACGGCGGATATCCTTATTTAAGAATTTTTTAAATTTTTCTGTTACGCCCAACAATAAAAGCCCTTATCGCCGGTGGATAAGGGCTTTAACGCATTCTATACTATAAATCTTTCGTCCTTTGCCGGACGGGCTTCCAGCTCGCGCTTCTTTTCCTCATAGCCGGGACGTCCGAACATAGCGTAAGCGGCGTTCTTGCCTTCCTCCACGCCCGGCTGGTCGAACGCGTTAATGTTTAACAGTTCTCCCGCGAACGCCGTCGCTGCCTCAAAGAAGTATAAGAGCTGCCCGACGGTGTTTTCATTAACCTCCGGCAGGGTGATGGTCATGTTGGGCTTGCCGGATTTCAGCAGCGCGTATTCCGTCGCCATCATCTCCGTCTGAATCAGCTTGTTCTGGGTGACGCCGCCCAGGAAGCCCAAGCTTGGCATGTCGGAATACAATTTTGGTATGGTTAAGGTTTCGCGGTATTGTTCCACGCCGACCAGCACGATAACCTTATCAAAAGGCCCTTCCGTGTACAACTGTACTTGCGAGTGCTGATCTGTCACGCCTAATGCTTTAACCGGCGTTTGCCCGGCCCAAACCTCTTTGCCGTTCATGTCATATTTCTTGCCCAATGACTCGGCCCATATCTGCGCGAACCAGTCAGCCATGTATTTCAATGAATCGGCGTAGGGCATCATTACGCAGATATTCTTGCCCTGCTTTAAGGCGATATAGTTGAGTACGGCGAAGATATACGCGGGGTTTTTCTCAAAATCATCCGCTGAACACAGCTCGTCCATTACAGCCGCGCCTTTTAACAGCGCTTCGATGTCTATCCCGCAGAACGCCGCCGGCAGCAGCCCGACCGGTGTCAATTCAGAAAAACGGCCCCCTACCGCGGACGGGATGTAAAATGTACTGTAGCCCTCGCGTTGCGCAATCTTTATCAAATTACCCGTTTTGCCGTCCGTGGTGCATACGATATGTTCTTTCGCGGCGTCTCCCAGCTTGTTCTCCAGCAAATCCTTAATGATCATGAACTGCGACATGGTTTCGGACGTGCTACCGGATTTCGTGATCACGTTAAACAGGCTTTTTTCGGGATCAATTACAGTAAACAGGTACGCCAGCTTTTCCGGATCCACATTATCCGCCACATAAAATTTCGGGAACCCGCCGCGTTTGTCCCGGGGCAATTCGTTGTAATAAGGGTTGTGTATCGCCTGCTGAACCGCCATGGGGCCTAAAGCCGAACCGCCTATGCCCAATACGACGAACGCGTCGACGCTGTCTTTCATTTCGTCCACGTACTCTTTAATCTCTTTTACGGTCTCCGCTTGATTATAAGGCAAATCCCGCCAGGCCATTGCGGCGCGTTTCGCCTTCATTGCCGCGACCGCCGCTTCTATTTGCGGCTTCAACTCGGAGATGTCCTGCTCACTGACGCCATAGCGCCCGACATAATCCGTCATCATGTTGTTGTAGTCCAACGTAATCTTCATAAATAACCACCTTAAAATAAAGTAATTCCCAGAGTAGGTTAATTGACAATAATACAATAGCACATTGGTCACTATTGTCAATAGATATCTGAACATGCCTATTAAGCGTTAAGGCAGATCGAACAGCGATTTAAACTCATACCCTTGCGCCTTTACCGCGTCGATTATATCCGGCAGGGCTTCCGCGTTGGACGAGGAAACGGCGTGAAGCAGCAGGATTTCCCCGTTATGCAGGTTATCCATAACAATCTTAAACGCGTAATCCTTTCCGGGCTGAGCGTCAACCAGCCAGTCCTGATAAGCGAAACTCCAGAATATCGTTTTATACCCGGCTTCCTTTGTTATGTACATGGTACGTTCACTGTATTCCCCACTGGGAGGGCGCAAAAAGGCAGGCATGTCCAATCCGGTTAATTCTTTGAAACGTCTCGCCGGCTCGTATATCTCGTCCAGAATTTCCTGATCGCCAACGTCCGGCATGCTGGGGTGCCTGTCAGTATGGTTCACCACCAAGTGTCCTTCGTCGGACATGCGCTTTGTCAATTCGGGATTGTCGCGTATGTAGGTTCCCACGCAGAAAAACGCGGCTTTCACATCCTTTTCTTTCAGCGTGTCTAACATTGAGGCGGTGTATCCGTTCTCATATCCCGCGTCAAATGTAAGCCATATGTACTTTTGTGAGGTATCGCCCAGATAATACCCGCCATAGGCCGATATATCCATTTCCGCCGCGCCGCGCGTGGGCAGGTGTTCGCTGTTTTTCATGAAATACCAGCTGAATTTCTCGTTTGACAGGCCGGATGTATTCAGGCCGCTCGCGGAGATTTGCGTAGGCGCCGTATATGCCGGAGCGGCGGTCGGGGAGGGGAGCTTTGTAGGTTCCGGCGTAATTGACGGAATCTCCGTTGGGGAAACTGTTTCGGCGTCGTCGGGAGAAACCGGGGCGGATGTTTCGGGAACTGTTTCCGGCGTGCCAGTCGCGTTTTCCTGCGCGAACACCGGGACATCCGCGGGCTTTAGCAGCGGATCCTCGCCGCAGCCGGGCAGTAAAACAAAGAAGCACAGCGTAATCAGATATTTCTTCATATTTATCTCCTTTCCGTTTTCAGATAAACGGTTTATAATGGTACTATTATAGTCAATATTTGTCAGGTTATCAATAGGAATCACGGAAAAGGGGCTTTCATGGACGGATACACATATTTGGAAGAAATGGGCGTAAGCCGGAGGATTATTGATTTATCCAAAGAAGCCGAGGGTGAGTCTCTGCCGGCATTTAAACACGCGGATGGTATAGCGGAATATAATCAGTTGAAGGTTCTGCGAGCTATGCAAAAAAATAAACTCTCGGACGCGCATTTCGCTGGCAGCACGGGATACGGATACCACGATCTGGGGCGGGACGCGTTGGAACGGATATACACCGATGTCTTTAAAGCGGAGTCCGCTTTGGTAAGGCCGCAGTTGATTTCCGGAACCCACGCGTTAGCCACGGCGCTGTTTGGCAATTTGCGGTATGGGGATGAGATTCTGTCGACTGCCGGTAAGCCATACGACACGCTAGAGCCGGTAATCGGCATAAGGCCGGCGCGCGGTTCGCTGGCGGAACATGGCGTCGTTTACAGGCAGGCGGATTTGACGGACGGGCGAATAGATTTTGAAAATATTCGAAACGCCATAACCTCAAAAACCAAATTGGCGCTGATTCAGCGATCCAGAGGCTACGCTTGGAGGCGGTCGCTTACCAATAATGAGATAGAATCTGTAATTGAGTTTATTAAAAATATACGGAGCGATATTATCTGCCTGGTGGATAATTGTTACGGGGAGTTCGCGGATATCCGCGAACCGGTCGAAATGGGCGCTGATCTGGCCGTCGGATCGCTGATAAAAAATCCGGGGGGCGGCCTTGCGCCTGTGGGCGGATATATCACTGGCAAGACGGAATATGTGGAAAACGCGGCGTTCAGGCTGACCGCCCCCGGCTTGGGCAAAGAGGTCGGCCCGACGCTGGGGGTTACACAAGCTCTGGCGCAGGGTCTCTTTCTTGCCCCGCAGGCGGTAAACGGCAGTATAAAAGCCGCGATATTCGCGTCGCGGCTCTTTGAGAAATTGGGGTATGAAACTCTGCCGTCGTCCGCTGATATACGTCCGGACATCGTGCAGGCCATAAAATTCGGAAGCCCGGAAAGGGTTTTGTCGTTTTGCCGGGGCATACAGAAGGCCGCGCCGGTAGACAGTTTCGCGTCGCCGGAACCATGGGACATGCCCGGCTACGACGCGCCGGTCGTCATGGCGGCGGGGGCTTTCATACAGGGCGCGTCGATAGAACTGAGCGCGGACGCGCCGATGAAAGAACCTTATATAGCTTATTTTCAGGGCGGATTAACATGGCTTCACGCGAAAGCGGGTGTTATTATCGCGGCGGATTACATGCTGAAAGACGGGTTGCTGTAATTATGCCAGCGCCGCGTGGGTTTCCTTGAGCTGCCTGATGATCTCCAAATGCTGCGGGCATTTGCTCTCACATTGGCCGCACTCGACGCAGGACTCGACATTCTTGGTCTTAATCCATGACTTGCCCTCACTGGCTTCCTTATACTGAGCGCGGGCGTACTCTGTTATGCCATAAACCTTATGATAGTTCATCAGGCTGAACAGATGGGGGATATTAATCTCCTGTGGACATGGCTGACAATAGTTGCAGCCGGTGCAGAATAATTCGGCCAGCTTTTTATGTTCGCCCATCATGGACAGCACGGTTTCGCGCTCGGCGTCGGTCAGATGCCCGCTGATCGAGGCGATGGCCGCGTTTTCCTCCACCATTTCAATGGTGTTCATGCCTGAAAGGGCTATGTTTACATTAGGGTTGGACAACACGAAGCGCAGGGCTGTTTCGGCGGTGCTTTTGGATTTATTCTTCAGCAGTTCCATTATAACGGGGGAAGGCGCGCCCAGGCGGCCGCCGCCCACCGGTCCCATAATAACGACGCCAAGCCCTTTTTCATGAGCGTAGTCGATATTCTTTTCGTTGGAACGATCCAGCAGGTTATACTGCATTAACACAGACTCGAAATAACCGCTGTCCACGATCTCCGAAAAGTTTTCCGGCTTGTCGTGGTAAGAGAACGATATATGCTTAATCAAGCCCTCGTCTTTTGCTTTCAGCGCGGCCTCAATAGGGCCGTCGGCAACATTGATCTCGTTTTTGAAAGCTTCGAGGCTGATCCCCCACATGTGGTAAAAGTCGATATAATCCGTATCCAGCTTTTTAAGGGAATTTTCCAGGCGCTCACGCCAATGCGCGCCAGACGCGTCCTCGATGGGATTTTTTGTGGAGAGATATACTTTGTCGCGCCAGCCCTTCAGCGCTTTTCCGACAGTGACCTCGCTGAGCTTTTCGCAGTAATAGGGGGCTGTGTCGATGTAATTGACGCCCAACTCGAACGCCCGGTGAATAACGGGAATGGCTTTCTCGTCGTCGACTATTTTTTCATCGCCCTTTTCCAGCATGGGCAGCCTCATAGCGCCGAACCCCAGCGCGGACATTTTGACGCCGGTCTTTCCGAATTCCTTGTAAAGCATTTTTTCCTCCTGTTAACACGTATAAAAACGTGTTTATTTTATTTATATTTTACCGCGATGAACGGGCGTTGTCAATTGTTTGGCAGGAGAAACGCACCCAGTTATTTCTATGAATGAAAGGGTACAGCACTATAATCTAAATCATATCGGTCGACTTCGCCAAAGCCCTCGCCGGTGGACAGCGAATCGCCTTCCTGGGGCAGATTAACAAAAACAAGACTTCCCAGAGCTTCCCGCGCAAAATCGGTTAAGCCGATTCTGGCTGTGTTTTCGGTGATATACTCCACCCATTCATGTGTTTTTGGTATGCCGATAGTGACCTGGTTTCCGGGAATAGCTCCCGTTCTACGGATTAAAGCCATCGCGTAAGCGCCTTTCAGGTACGGGAGATAAGTGCCCGACGTTGTTTCTCCGATCTTATCCTCTCCGAGGAATACCGGACAGCGCTCGCGCGCGATACCTCGGCCTGTGACCTTCAAACCGACGCGCGTAATCTCCGGCGCGCCGCGCGATATTAACGCGGACTTTCCGATAAAATCATCTTTTGTCATTTTAACCGCAAATCCTAAATTTGTTTCAAACGGGCTTACGCCGTCGTCCATTTCGTGACCGTAAAGCGGCATGCCGGCCTCAAGCCTCAGCGTGTCGCGCGCTGCCAGGCCGCATGGGATCAGACCGTCGTCTTTTCCTGCTTCCATTAGAGCGTCCCAGAGAGCGCCAGCGTGTTCGCCGGTGTATCCGGTCCGCGATATTAAACAGTGAACGCCGCTGACGACAAAGTTCTGAACAAATGTATAATACCTGTCCGGTATGTCCGTTGTTAATTTAGATAGTATATCGCACGATATCGGGCCTTGCAGCGCAATCTGCGCAAGCGTGGCGGAGATATCCTCCAGCGTTACGTCGCCATTGAGACGGGAGGACAGAAACTCTACGGCTTTTTGACGGTTCGCGGCGTTTACCACCGCCATATATTTGTTCCGTCTCAACCGATCATGCCGCGTAAGAGCTTATTCTTCCTCCGCTCGCCTCGTGGCGGTCATAAAGCGGGGTTTTTTGATCCATGCGATCCCTCCTTATTAAGCAATATTTTTGCGCAAAAAAACAGGGGTACACCAAAAAAAGGTGCGCCCCTGTTTTTCTACCTGAAAGATTCTCCCCTTGAGGGGATTGCTTCTTCGGTGTCATACGCAACGGTATGACTCTCCAGAGTTTCGTCCGGATACGGTTCTGTTTGCCTGAGAGTTTTCCGCACGGATCCCCTTCGGCGTCTGATCGCGGATTATTGCGTTCAGATCTCTCCCGAATCCATCACACGAGTGATCTTTATTATACCGCGTATGGGTGAATTACGCAAGGGATTTAAACGCTTCGGCTATAAAAAACGATTGACTATGAGTTCATTAAGGCGTAGACTAATTTTCAAATTATCTAGTAATAAGGCGGATAAACGCCTTTAATTCGAATGAGCTATCGAATTGAATTTTGCTTGCTCCCTGGAGGTAATTATGTCTGAACTTCAACCGAGTCTTTACGACGACGCTATCGGTATTATTCAAAGCGCTCTGCGAGCCGCCCAACCGGACGAGGCGGTTAAAAAGGCGCTCAAACGCTTCCATGTCCCCGAGGACGGGCGGGTTATTGTTATCGCGGTAGGCAAAGCCGCGTGGCAAATGGCCGAAACCGCGGTTAAAGAACTGGGCGGCGCCGTATCGGGCGGTATCGTGATAACAAAATACGGGCATTGCAATGGCGCTATTCCGAAACTGCGGATCTATGAAGCAGGGCACCCTGTGCCGGACGCAAATTCATTCGCCGCCGCCGACGCGGCTGTCGAGGCGGTTAAGGGACTGAATTCGTCGGATCGCGTACTTTTTTTGGTGTCCGGCGGCGGTTCCGCCTTATTTGAAAGGCCGCTGATCCCGGCGTCGGAGTTGGAGGACCTTACAAATCAGCTACTGGCCTGCGGAGCGGATATTGTTGAAATAAACACGCTGCGGAAACGCCTGTCAGCCGTGAAGGGCGGCAAGTTCGCCCTGCTCTGCGCGCCCGCGCGGGTTTTCTCTATAATACTGTCGGATATAATAGGAGATCCGCTGGATATGATCGCTTCCGGCCCCGCTTATCCCGATAAATCCACCTGCGATCAGGCGTTCGCGGTGATAAGGAAATACGGTCTGCGCGTTACCGAACGGCAGAAAGCCTTATTCGCTCAGGAAACGCCCAAACATCTTGATAATATTGACACGGAGATAGCGGGCGGCGTGAGTCAGTTATGCGCGGCGGCGGCTGAAAAATGCAAGGAGCTTGGTTATGAGCCTCGAATACTTACCGCCAGCCTGCGCTGTACCGCGAGAGACGCGGGCAGTTTTCTGGCGTCCATTGCCCAGTACCATAGCGATACGGAGCGTCCGCTGGCGTTCATCGCGGGAGGGGAAACGGTGGTGGAGCTAAAGGGAAGGGGATTGGGCGGAAGAAATCAGGAGATTGCGCTCGCGGCAGCCGCTGGTATTGAAGGCTTAGAGAATACCGCCGTTTTCTCAATAGGCTCGGACGGTACCGACGGCCCGACAGACGCGGCGGGCGGATTCGCGGATTCGGGTACCGCCGGGCGGCTGAGGGAAAGGGATATGGACTTATACGCGTATCTGAATGACAACGACGCATATCACGCGCTGGACGCGGTGGGCGGGCTTATAAAAACCGGGCCGACAGGCACGAACGTGAATGATCTTTCAGTGGTGTTGATCAAACCACTAGCGCAGAGCTAATGAGGGGTTACAAACAGTTTCCCAAAGCATATGAAACAATTGTAAAATGTAGCAAAATATAGTTGTAAAATTGGAAAAAATGGGATATAATCATTGCTGAGGGGATGAAGCATGAAAACCGAC
>JAISZF010000230.1 GCA_031269415.1 Clostridiales bacterium | reverse complement strand
CGGTCCCGGTCAGCGCCATAACCGCGTCCGCCACAATGTTTGCGGTGACAATATCGGCTTTCGGTAAGCCAAAGATCTCCGCCCGAAGAAGCTCGTCCGTAATCGCGTTGCCCGTGACCGCCCTGTATGATTCCTGGGGAATATTATTCAGCCGCGCGTTTTGGAGGGCTATATCCGCGGCGCCGGGGTCCAGATCGCACGCGAACGCCCGGCCCGCTCCGAGCAGCATGCCTATAATGGAAAGAATGCCGCTTCCGCAGCCTAAATCCAAGATAAAACATCCTTCGGTCACATAGCTCTCCAGGCATTCTATACACATCTGAGTAGTCTGGTGCAGGCCCGTCCCAAAGACATGACCGGGGTTTATCGTGAAAACTGTTTCACCCGGCAGAGCCTCATATTCTTCCCACTCGGGACGCACGACGATCCCATTTCCGATTTTAATCGGTTTGAAGTATTTCTTCCATTCATTCAGCCACGCGGAGTCGTCCACACGGTCTAAATTCAAAGAACTTAAATCGTATCCGTTTTCAGCCAGCCCCGACTGTACATTCGCCAAGATCTCCAGCCCGCCCGGGTTGGACGGCGTCCAGAAGATGATTGACGCGGGTTCCGCTTCCCTTGTCATCAGATCGTCGTCGATATAATCCCATTGATAAGGGTTCTCGATTAAGAATTTACGCAGTTCTCGCTCGTCGTCTACCTGCGTATTCGTTACTCCGCGCTCCATTAATAAGCCGGTCAGCGGTTCTATACCGTCGGATGTTGTGTAAATCCTGCCTTGAATCCATTCCATCGCAATCACCTGAATAAATTGTATCAACTATGTTACTTTTGAATGCTCTTTATCATTTTGTATAATGCTGTTATAGTCCATGCTTACCGCCTTTCAAGTTGCTTTTAGTTTATCACTGAAATGCCATATTTGCAAACAGAAGCGCCACTGACCTGACTTTTTTTATTTCCCCGCCCAGTCATATTTTTTAAGGACACGCCATATCATTAAACAAAACCATTAGCTTGGGAGAGACTGCCATGGGCGCGAAAGAGATTATTAGCGGATATATGGGTGAAACGGTAAACGGTTTATTCAAACGAATAAACGCGGACTTTTTTGAGAAGATAACGGAAATCCGTATGCGCGTCGGGAAACCGCTGATCATTGTCAAGGAGCGCCGGGAATATTTCCTGAACAAAGACGGCGATTTTGAGCACGCGGCAGGCAGGGGTTATATTGTAACTCAAACGGATATCCAGGACGCTCTTGCTCTTATGAGTGACTATTCGTTATACGCGTTTGAGGAAGAGCTGCGCGGCGGGTATATTACCCTGGCCGGAGGGCACCGCGTGGGCATCACAGGCAGGGCGGTTATGGAAAGCGGCCATGTGCGCGGCCTGAAGAACATCAGCGGTTTCAATATACGTATATCGCACGAAATAAAGGGCTGCGCCGATGATGTTATCTGCAAGCTGGCGCTGCCGCGCCTGTTTGACACGATGATTATCTCGCCTCCGGGCCGCGGGAAGACTACACTACTGCGTGATATTATCCGTCAATTATCCGACGGTTTGCCGGGACGGTTTGCCGGGGTGACGGTCGGGGTGGCCGACGAGCGTTCAGAGATAGCGGGCTGCTTCCGGGGCGCACCGCAGAACGACGTGGGGATACGCACGGACGTATTGGACGGCTGCCCTAAAGCGGCGGGAATGGCAATGCTGCTGCGGGCAATGTCGCCCAGGGTAATCGCGGTGGATGAACTGGGAGGCAGGCAGGACGCCGCCGCCGTGGAGGAGATCGTAAATGCGGGAGTGTGCCTGATATGCACGATTCACGGAGCGGACATCGGCGAGATACGCAATAAAAACGCTTTGTCTGATATCCTTTACATATTCAAGAGGTTTGTTGTGTTAAGCGGGCCGGGCAGGATAAACGTCTACGATGAAAGAGGGGAGCCGGTATGATACTGAAAATTGTGGGAGCGGTTCTGGTCTGCGCCTCATCCGCGCTGCTGGGACTGTATTTCGCCCGTTTGGACAGTTTTCGCGTAAGCGATCTCAACGAGTGGAAGAAGGCTTTACTGATACTGCGCTCGCAGATAGCCTTCGCGGCCGTCCCGCTGCCGGAAGCGACGCTCTGCGCGGCTTCGCGGGTGGGAGACCCGGTTTCAAAGACTCTGGCTTCGTTCGCGGAGCGGCTTTCCAACAGGGACAGCGCCGACATTTATGGTACATGGCGGAAAACCCTTAGAGAGAATACCTCAGGGAGTTATTTGAAACAGGAAGACTGGGAATGGCTGGGGAACTTTGGGAAAACGCTGGGATTTCTGGACAGGGCAATGCAGCTTAACTCTATAGACCTGACGATTTCATATATAGACGGTAAAACGGAGATATTATCGGTTCAAGGCGAGAAAAACAGAAGGATGTTTGGCAGCCTGGGAATTCTCGGCGGTATGATGACCGTGGTTATCCTGCTGTAGGTTAACGGAAGAGAGGGCTTTATGGATATACAAGTGGTGTTTCAGATCGCCGCTGTCGGCATATTGGTTGCTGTGCTGGATCAGGTGCTAAAGCGGGCCGGGCGTGAGGAACAGGCTATGATGACGACGCTGGCCGGGCTGGTAGTGGTTCTGTTTTGGATTATTCAGTACATAAGCCAACTCTTCAGCACGGTTCAGAGCGTCTTTAATTTGTGAGGCGTGCCTATGGATATTTCGCGCATAGTCGCCGTCGGGATAATCAGCCTGATACTGATCATCGCTATCCGCAAACAGAACGCCGAATTCGCGCTGCTTATCAGCATTATGGCGAGTATAATCATATTCTTTATGATTATGCCTCTTTTGGGACAGTCGGTAAGCCTGCTGAAGGAGATCGCGGGCTTGATGGACACGAATCTCCAATACATCGGTTTGATTTTGAAGATTATAGCGATAGCGTATATCGCGGAATTCGGGGCGCAAATATGTACGGACGCGGGAGAGTCCGCTTTGGCTTCAAAGATCGAACTGGCGGGAAAAGCGCTGATACTTATCACCTCAACGCCGGTGCTGTTCGGCTTGGTTGACCTGATAGGCGCGATGACGGAATAGATACGCTGTACTTAAAGAGGCGAACTAATGAAAAAATTAATGATAGTATTTATGATCCTGGCCATATTTTCCGTTCCGTTAACGGCGTATTCGTCAGAGACCTCACAAGTCCCGACGACAGACGATACCGAGGCCTACATAGATGAACAGCTGGAGACGTTTGATTTTTCGGAGATTAACAAGGCTTCGGGCACGAGTTTCGGCAGTCTGGTCAGTCAGGCTATTAAAGGGCAGCTTGATCTCTCGCCGAAGAATTTGGCGAATCAGTTTATCAATTTGCTTTTCGGGGAATTAAAGGATAATTGGGCGCTGCTGCGCAACCTGCTGTTGATCGCCATACTCAGCGCCGTGCTGAATACCCTGACTGATTCCTTTAAAAATAAGTCCGTCGGTGAACTGGGTTTTTTCGTTTGTTATATGGCATTGGTCATGGTACTCTTCTCGTCGTTTCAGATTACGATGAAAATGCTCACGGACTTGGTCGGTCTCCTGTCGAACATTATGACCGCCGCGTTCCCGATTATGCTCGGAGTGCTGATTGTATCCGGAAACCCCGCTGGAGCGACGGCTTTCCCGCCTATATTCGCGTTCAGCACAGAAGCGCTGACGCTTATAATCCGAACGGTACTGATACCGCTGCTGACTGTTGGGGCTGTGCTTGAGATTATCAACTTCCTGGTCGAAAAGGACATATTCACCAACCTCGCGGAATTAATCAGGGATTTTACCGAGTGGGCGCTGAAAGGCGTGGCGGTTTTATTTTTGGCGGTATTGTCTTTGCAGAAGATCAGCGCGCCTATCATAAATAATCTGGCGGTTAAAGCCGCGAAGGCGGCCGCCGGCGCCGTGCCCATGGTGGGCGGTATGATAAGCGGCGCTATGGATACGGTTATTCTGTGGGGTTCCGCCGCGAAGAGCGGAGCTCTGGTCGCGCTGGTCATCACCATCATAACCGCCTGCGCCTTGCCGTTGATTAAAATACTGGTCATGTTTTTGATCTATCGCCTGACCGGCGCGGTCATACAGCCTATATGCGATAAACGGATAGCCGACTGTATTAAGTCCATAGGCGATTTCTGCAAGCTAATCCTGAGCGCCGGAGTGATTGTCGCGGTTATGTTCATTGTGTCGGTTGTGATTATGCTGTCGTTCTGAAGGGGGGAGATGTTATTCATTGGATTCAAAATATAGCGTATTTTTTAATCTTTACCGCGTTTGTGGGCATAATTCTGCCGAATGACAAATATAAAAGTTATATAAACCTCTGCCTAGGTTTGGTATTGATCCTGATGATCCTGAAGCCTCTGTCAGACTTTTTGAATACCGGCGTAACCGCTGAGGATCTTCTTCCGAAAGCGTGGGCGGCGGAGGATTTCAGCAATTCCGGCGTTGAAATACAACAGGAGCTGCTCCGGCGTTCATTGAATCAGCAGGCCGAGGCGCAGATGACGGGGATATGCGCGGAGGAGGGATTTACGCTCGTTTCGGCGGAAGCGCAAGCCGACGAGGATTACACGTCGCTGCGCGCGATATATCTGGAGGTAAAGAAAACCGAAGCGGGCAGCCGTCCCTTTCTCTACATAGAGCCGCCCGCATCGGAAGAAGCGCCGGAAATAAAAAGATTAAAAAATACACTGTCAGAAGTCTATAATATGTCCCCCGATAATATACATATAACAGAGATAGATTAGTGCAAAAGAGGTATAAGGAACATGGGCGATGGTTTTAAAAAGCTGGACAAAAAAACAATTATCAACATCGCCGGAGCGTTGATAATTGGGGTTGTATTGCTGATTATGAGCAGTTCCATATTTAAGCCCGGCGGCGGCGGTAACGCCCCGGAAACCACGGACACGGCCTCAACCGTTCAGACTTCAAACGGATATGACAGCGGCTATGAGGAAAAATTGGAGAAACGCCTGGAAGAAGCGCTTTGCTTGATAGAAGGCGCGGGCAAGGTAAAAGTGATGCTGACATTGTCGTATGGGAGGGAGATTGTTGTCGCGGAGGATAAGACCACCAACGAATCGGTTACAAATGACACGGATACTCAAGGCGGAGGCAGGACTATGGAAACCAGCAGCGTTGAGGCAAGAAAGATTATTATTGACGGCAGCGACGGTGTGAGCGCGCCCCTCGTTTTACGGGAGGTTCAGCCTAAAATAGAAGGCGTCATCATCATTGCTGAAGGAGGGGATAATGTATTTGTGAAACAGGCGCTCACGTCCGCGGCCGAAACTGTACTCGGCCTGGATATAGCTAAGGTACAGGTCAGCAAAATGAGATCATAACGGAGGTATGAACATGTTTGTGCTTAAAAGGAATCCAATAATTATATCCGCGCTTATAGTCATGATAGCCGTCGCGGGATACCTGAACTATAAAGACAGTCAAACGACAGAACAGACTGGTCTGACATTAAACGATCAGGGTGAGATAGACGCGCTTGCGCCGTCCAGCCTGACGGATGGTTACGATATCGGAACCGCGTTCACCTACGGAGAAACAGACGACCCCAGTATAGCCACTGATTCCGAGGCGATGCTCACAGGCGACGTCACCGAGGAACAAGCCCAATCCGACGGAACAAGTTCCGAGAATGACCCTGGGGAGTCCGTGTTTGTCAGCGGAGGAACAACCGACACCGCGTATAACGCCGCGGCTGTTGATTCCTCATACTTTATACAGGCCAAATTTGACCGTGAGCAATCCCGCTCAAAACAAAAATCCCTGCTGACTGACATGATCAATAACACGAACCTCGATCAGGAGAATAAATCCGAAGCGGCGAAATCGATGATAGAGATCCAGAAGCGCATCGAAAAGGAAACCGCCGCCGAAGCCATGATAGAAGCCAAGGGTTTCTCCGAGGTATATGTACGCATCGACGACGACAGCGTGGATGTCGTCGTCAATAAAGAAGTCTTGACAGACGCCGAAGTCGCTCAGATTGAGGACATAGTGAAGCGCAAGACCGGGATGAGCGAGGATAAGATCCATATCAGCCCGATGAGGAAGTAGAGGGGGCCGCCGTATGTATCAATACGGCGGTTTTTTTGATCCAATCAAAATGTAATAATCTTACGACACGTTTCATATATATCACTAACCGGATCTATTCCAAAACATACGGGAGTGATTTATATGGAAAGACCGCATTACAGACGCGTAACCGGGGACAAGACGCCCTCCGGGCTCAACCGGGGCAGGGGCCATGATCGAGAGCGAACACCGTTATCTGAACGGTTGGTAGCCCAATTTATCATCTGCGGCATTATCATGGCTTTGATATTAGTAATAAACTTGATTGACACCTCATTGGCACAAAGCATAACCGCGGGCGTAAAAAGCGTGATACAGGATCAGCCTACCGCGGACGACGTGAAACAGGTTTTGACAAACGCCTCGGACACAGCGCGCACGATATTCGGAAATACCGTGAACGATCAGGGCGCCGATAATTTTAACATAGTGTCCGACGCGTGGATATACAGCGAGGAAGGCTCTGAAGGCGTCGCGGAGACCACTCCGGGACCGGCGGATTTCAGGATCGACGAGGATATCTTAACACAGATTCAAGCCGAATCGGGCGGACAATGATGCGCGTCCACCCGTTGTTTTGGCTTGCGATCTGCGCCGCCGCGGCGTTCGGTTTTCTAAGGGAGTTTTTAATGCTTCTGGCCGCCGTTACTGTTCATGAAATGACCCATGTTATCGTGGGTCTTATTTTTCATGCGCGTGTCAGAGAGTTTGTGATAACACCGCTGGGCGAGGCGGCGGTATTAAAGGGGTTGGAGCGCAAATCACCGTGGGCCAGGGCTGCCGTAATCCTGGCCGGCCCGGCTATGAACCTGGCTATCGGTTTTTTGGGCCCGCGGATCTTTAATATCGCCGATCTCGGTATGCCGGAAAAAGGGTTGGGGCCGGGCTATTTTTTTGCCGCGAATATCTTGTTGGGGCTCTTTAATCTGCTGCCGGCGTTCCCTTTGGACGGAGGCCGCATATGCCAATTGGTTATGGGCAATATGATAGGCGTCGCTCGGGCGAACCGTCTGCTCTGCCGAATAAGCCGATTTTTTGCCGTGCTGATGATCATAATCGGGCTTGTGCAGGTTACTCTCTTTTCGTTCAACATGAGCCTGTACTGCGTGGGCTTTTATATAATCAAGAATCTGCCGAAGGAACAGCTTAAGCTGAGTTTTGACTTCTTCTGCTATTTCAGCCCCGGCCGCCGGGCGACTCAAAGGATGGTTCCCATTAAATTCTTTGCCGTAACCCCGAGAACCCACATGGTGGATCTAATTGACTGCCTGCGATGGGACACATTCAGCGTGTTCAACATTTATTTTGAAAACGGGGAAACCGCTTCGTTTTCCGAAAAGGATCTCATGCGCCATATTAAGGACAACGGTCTGGCGGGCAGGGCGGGGGAGTTGGTTTATGAAAAATTGTGAGATCCGCAAGATACAGGCAAATATAGGTAACTACTCAGAACTTGCACCCCATTTGGGCATCTCATATAATGGATACAGTAAGGCCGAACCTTGACAATTTAATATAAGCCTAGCCGGCAAACCGAAGACACGACAAAAAGGCCCT
>JAISZF010000180.1 GCA_031269415.1 Clostridiales bacterium | reverse complement strand
GTCGTAAACGTCTCATAAATTGCTGCATTACATAATTTACGTTGAACAATATAGAATATGTTAAAATTATTAATAAAATTTATCAGTTTTAACGTAATTCACAACCTAGGGCCTGATTGATTATAACTGTTTTTTATCTTGAACCGGCGCGAGTTTTCGATTATCATAGTATTACAGCCGAGGCGGGCGGCATGAAATCCACCGGTTTTATACCGTCTGCCCACCAATCCGGCGGTTTTCACCGTAGGAGCGGGCAAAGGCAAGTCCAATCGAAAGGGGTTGGTATTGTTGATCGAAATGAGGTGGGCTTTGTCCTAGCCTTAAGGGACAGCGGCGCGGAAAAGCGTAAGCTTTTCCGCGTTTTCATATTTTTGACCGGGAGGTGTAAACATGGAAGTCTCTTACACAACATCATATCAATTTAATGAAGGGGTTTTCAGTGTTGCGCTATCTGAACGCGAAGGACGTGCTTCCGCCTGAGCTGCTGGCTGAAATTCAAGAATACGCCGCGGGTACAACCCTATATATCCCAAGGCGGGAAGAAAAAAGAATCCATTGGGGACAATTGACCGGCGTGAGGGAACAGATCCACAAACGCAACCGCGTTATTGCCGATCACTACAAAAACGGCGTCACCGTAAACCAGTTGATGGATGAGTTTTGCCTGTCTGAAGCCAGCATTAAAAAAATAATATACGCGAAATAGAAAACGCCCGGCGGCGCCGATTACATGGTGCCGCCGGGCGTTTGTTCAAGGGTAACGCGCGGGTTCAATACTTGAATTTAACCCGTAAAATCCTCTCCACCGATCGGTTCAGCCTCTCCTGTGATATCTCCCCATTCTTGACGGCGTTAAGCACGGCGTTGTAAGCCCCGTCAAACTGCCCGATAATATCACCTTTCTGTGAATCGGTCTGCAGCAGGAGCAGATCGCAGCCAGCCTGTATGGATTTTACACAGTAGTCCGGCAGATCATAATACATAGACACCGCGCCCATTGAAAGGGAATCCGTAATCACCAGCCCGTTGTAGCCCAGATCACCGCGCAGGATATCCGTTACGATCCCGGCTGAAACTGTGGCGGGCTCGGAATTGCCCGTTATCTTAGGCAGCGCGATATGGCTGACCATCACGGCGTCCACCCCCGCCGCGATGCCCGCCTTAAAGGGCACGAATTCAACGGCGTTAAGCCGCGGCATGTCATGTTGCAGGCTGACCGCCCCGGTATGCGAGTCCTCGGAGGAATCTCCATGGCCAGGAAAATGCTTGAGTACTGCGCTGATACCCTGATCCTGCAGACCCTTGACTTCCTGGACGACGAATTCGGCGGCCTTTTGGGGATCCGAGCCGAACGCGCGCGTTCCGATAACCGGATTTTGCGGGTTCGTGTTCACGTCAGCCACAGGCGCGAAATCCATTGTGAACCCCAATCCGCGCAGACCCTCGCCCAATTCCGCGCCAACCCGATACGCGTTTTCAGGATCGCCGGTTTTCCCGATTTCACTCATGGCGGGCTGTTTCTTGAAACCCATAGCCGGGTTAGACCCGATCCGGCTGACTAAACCGCCTTCCTCGTCTACCGAGATCAGCAATTTTATCTTCGACGCGGCCTGCATATCCGAGATAAACTCCTTTGTCTGCTTCGGGGTTTTAATATTGGGTTTGAAGAAAACAAACCCGGCGGGATGGTATTTTTTTATGTTGTTAATCAACGTCTGATTTGCCTTCGACGTTTCCCAAACTCCGCAAAGCATCCCGGGATCGCATATAAACAATTGGCCAACTTTTTCTTCCAGTGTCATGGATAATAATGTTTCGGCCACTTTGGGCTCGGTTTGATCCACTGCGGAGGACGCCGTTACTTGCGGTTCGGACGACGGTGGAGCGCCGCCCGCGCATGCCGCCATAAGCGCGGTTAACAAGAGAGCTTTGATATTCATATAACCTCCATAAATCTGAATACGCTGGGTACATTGTACACAAAAAAAACCGGCGTTTCAACCATGCCGGGTGTTTGAGCCTAACTTTCCGTATAGGTGGTAAAGATAATGCTGTCATTTTCGTCCACGTGATACGCGACCAGCTCCAGTATTTGATCAAAAAACGAGATGGGCACATAGTTAGCCCCGTCAAGCGCGACGGGCGCGGACTCCAAAGAACGCGTTATATCGGACGCGTCGGTGCGGCTTCTCTGATACCTATTGACGTCCGTTTTAAATGATACGGTAACATCGCCGGGGCGATCCACGGTAATCACCTTGCTGGACTCGTTCCAGTGTATCGTATAGCCTAAATCAGCGCAGACAGCCCGCAGGGAAACCATCTTCAAACTGTAGCTGGACTCATTAATCCAATAGCCGACGCCATTTCTAATGGGCCTTGTGTTGATCACGCCGTCAATCTCAAGATCGAATGAGATAATTCCTTCCGAACCCGGTGCTATTTGAAAAGCGTCGAATAAAAAGAATATGTTACCGCCGGTTACATAAAACGCGTCATCCTCTTGTACGCCCGGAAAATTTGTGTAGTAGCGCTCGGAGTCGGCTCGGATGCGCTGTGAAATCACTTTGCCGGCTATTTGAAGACCGTTGGGGCCCAAGATATCATTGACGCCAACCAACCGCGATTCCGCCGGTATATAATTAAAAGAATCCACTTCATCTTTTGAGACAGCCGTTGTAATACTCGTTTTTAGCAATATAGAAGCGACGCCATCTGAAGGAGGATAGCACGTATAGCTGAAAGTAACGCTGCGAGCCTTGCTTTCCTTTGCGGCGGCGACCTTTTGGCGGTAGGTATCCTCAATGCGCTGATTGATTCGCGAGCTTAAATCATCCTCGCCTGTCAATACAGGCAATTCGCCTTTAATGTCAAGCCCTTCCTCACGCAGCGCCACCTTTCTTTCTGTGGGCTGAGTGTATCCCGAGCCGGTAACCGCCGTTTGCGCGGCCACGCCGCGCTGTGTGCCGGCAAAAGCGCTGATAAGCAGTATTGTGAGAGCAACGGTCATTATCAAATTGATTCTCATTACGGATCACCTCCGGAAGATCCTTTACCTACTATATTTTCACACGGTTTTGTAATGAATGCAATAACAATCCTGTTACATTTTATGACGAATGCTTCCATTGGATTGTCTCTTGCCTTACAGATCTATTTGCGGATTGGTGATTGCTGTGATATACTTTATAAGTTGACAGAAAATTCATATGATGAATTTCAGGAGGGTTTTTAAATGCTTGGGAATATTAGAAACGGGAGCAAGAATAATACCCTGTTCAAAATTTTTTGCGGATGTTTGTCCGCCGCGCTGCTGTTTTCGGTTTCATGTTCATCCGCCAGCCCGTCTGAAAACTTATCGGAATCGCCGGCGGAGTCAGCCGTGACGGAGGATGTCAGTATAACGCCGGAAGCAAGCCCGACACCCGATCCGAACGTTACCCCGGAGACTGTCGATCTCTCCCAATACTCGGATCTGCCGCTCCCGCAATTGGACCCGATAGCGGACGGAGAGGAAATAGCGCTGCTTCATACCAGCCTGGGCGTGATAAAGGTGCGCTTTTTTCCAGATTACGCTCCGAAAGCCGTGCAGAACTTTAAAACACTCGCGAAGTCCGGGTATTATAACGGCGTTACCTTTCATCGGGTAATAGAGGACTCTGTCATCCAAACCGGAGACCCCACAGGGACCGGCGCGGGGGGTCAGAGCATATGGGGGCAGCCGTTCGCCTCGGAAACGTCCCCCTGTCTGCACAATATCTACGGAGCGCTGTCTATGGTGCTGGGCGAGGACGCCAGTTCGCAGGGCAGCCAATTCTTTATCGTCTCAAATAATCAATTGAGCGACGAAACCAAAACGGAGATAGAGTCTTATAAAGACAAGCAGAACCAGGTCGCGGGGGAAATGGCCGACGGCACGAAGGTTCCGATGGCGCAGCTTTTTCCGGAGAAGATAATAGACAAATATCTGGAAGTCGGGGGCGTCCCCGGGCTTGATTTTATGTACGCGGTATTCGCTCAGGTGTTTGACGGATTTGACACGGTAGACAAGATTAGTTCCGCGGAGACGTCACAGGAAGAGGAAACGATGAATAAACCGCTGACAGACATCGTAATAGAAGAAATAACATTTGAGAGCTATTCAGCTTAAGGAGGAGCGCATGGATCCGCTGCAGTCAATTACCAAAGATGAATTTATGGAACGTGTTGACGCGTTTCTTAAAACCTTTTACAGGCAGAGCATAAAGACGGCCACAATCCGGCAGTGTTATAACGCGGTGGCGTTCGCGGTTAAGGATCTGGTGTCGGAGAAATGGATTGCCACGCACAATATATATAACGATCAGGATGAGAAGGTCGTGTACTATCTCTCCATGGAATTCCTGATGGGGCGGTTTCTGGGCAATACGGTAATAAACCTGGGTAAATACGATGAAATCGCGCAGGCGCTGGCCGAATTGGGCGTGGATTACGCTCAGGTCGAAGAAGCCGAGTCTGACCCCGGTTTAGGAAACGGCGGTTTAGGACGTTTGGCCGCCTGCTTCCTGGATTCGCTTTCGACACTGGAATATCCCGCGTACGGCTGCGGCATACGCTATCACTACGGCATATTCGAGCAGAAGATCGAGAACGGCTATCAAGTGGAAAAACCCGACAACTGGATGGAAGACGGCGACGCGTGGGGGTTGAAACGCAACGAGTACTCGCAGGAAATAAAATTCGGCGGTAATGTGGCCACGTTTAAAATGGACGACGGCCGTTACCGTTTCCGTATGGAGAATTACTCGTCCGTGCTGGCGATCCCTTATGATTATCCCATACTGGGTTACAGGAACAACACGGTGAACACCCTGCGCTTATGGGACGCGGAGCCGAAGAACAGCTTTAACCTGAAGGCTTTTAACGAGGGCAACTATGACCGCGCCCTGGAGGATCAAAACCTTGCCAATGTGCTGTCGGAGGTGCTGTATCCCGCGGACGAGTTCATCGCGGGCAAGGAACTGCGGCTGAAACAGCAGTATTTCTTTATCTCCGCGACATTGCAGCGCGTTTTGCGCAGGTTCTCGCAACGCCATGACGACTGGACGCTGCTACCCGATAAGGTTCAATTCCAGTTGAATGACACGCACCCCACAGTAGCCGTGGCTGAAATGATGCGTATTCTGCTGGACGAATACTGGGTTGAATGGGATCATGCGTGGGAGATTACCCA
>JAISZF010000018.1 GCA_031269415.1 Clostridiales bacterium | reverse complement strand
GATTAATGACTTCAAGGAGTATATGTGATGAGGTATTTAATTGACACGCACGTTGCTCTGTGGATATTAAAGGGCGAGCCGATTTCTGATAAGGCTATGGCAATTGTTGAAGATGTTACGGCGGAGGTATTCGTCAGTATTGCGTCCGCTTGGGAGATCGCAATCAAGATTGGCCTTGGAAAGCTCAAATACGATGACGGCGTTAGTGCGTTTTTTGACGATGTAAAGCTGAATGATTTCAGGATACTCAGCGTGGAAGAAGCCCATATTGAGCAGATAGAAGCACTCGAATATCACCACCGCGACCCTTTTGACAGGTTGCTTATTGCTACGGCTATCGCGGAGGATATGACGTTCATATCGGCAGATGAAAACGTGCCGAAGTACGATGTGAAATGGCTTTGGTAAGATTCGCGCAACCGAACAAACAAAAAGGCGCACTCTCACACGTTGAAGGTGCGCCTTTTTACATTCAGATATGAACAAAATATAAATTTTCTCCCGCCGATTAAAAAGTCGGTTCTTTCCCAAATTAGTTGAAATGGCGCCAATTCTCATACATCAAAACCTTTGTTCGCAATGTGTTGAATGAAGCCCGGCCGTACATCGCTTACTCTCCTGGACACGATTTCCTTCCCGCGCTTCGCGCTCCGTAAAACGCCGCGCTGCGCCATGCGCTGTAACAATTTATACGCGCCGCTGACCGAAATGCCCAATAAGTCGGCGGCATTTTGCTTTATGAATTCGCCGCTTGTAAAATGAGACAGGACGCGGCTTTCGTTGCCTTTCGGAGTGTCAATGGCGGGTGATGTGACGCTGAGATTCGGAAGTGAGATTAGAAACCCGCCATTTACCACCGGTATCGCCGGGGTAACGCCAAACCGCGCATAGGTCTCGAAGATGCGCAGAATGCCCGTGCCGTAAGCCTCGATGATCTTTAGCCGAAAAAACAGCACGGCGAGTTTGTCGTTGCGCGTTACGGATATGCCCGCAAGCATCAGTTCCGGCGTGACCCCGGGCAGGATGCCACAGCGACATTATCTCGGTGCGGTCGGCGAACATGCTCACGAGTATGCTGCCGTCGATGTAATAATCGCGGTGGATTACGGCGTTGATGAGCGCTTCGCGAAAGACGATTTCGGGATAATCCGTGCGGTCGACGTGGTACGCGCCCTCAAAAACAGACGCCACTTTGTTGTAGACGTTCAGATACGCCAAAATTTCGTCAATCTGCCTGAACACCGAGCCGGAAAATTCCTTGCGATCCTTGAATGTTTCCTTGGCCGTCCCCGCAAAAATGGCCGCCTTGATTGAGTAGGGGCACTGGTCGGAAGCGAGAAGGGCGAGTTTGGAGAACCGCCCGTCGGCACGAGCCAGCCCCAGCGACTTTTTCTGCACGTCGCCCTCTACCGCCTCGCTGTGTAATATTTGAAATATCGCAATTTGCGCGATGACAACCGCGGCAAAAGAAATCATATCGCCCGGTGTGTCGTAAGCGATAACACGATGCAGGCTCATTTGAGAGAGGTATGCTTCGTCCGGGGACTTCACATAACCGGGAGCGTAGGGCAAGCCTTTCGTAGTTTTCCTCTATATATGACGAAACAACTTTTTCTATTTCATCGGAATAACGCTTCCAAACCTCTATCTCGAATGAACGCTTCCTGGGCATTACCTTATCCTCCTCTTTTGATACCACCGACTTGATGCTGATGATTGCGCGAAAAATAAGACATGGTATCATTTCATTATCTTTCTGTGTGATGAGGGCGGGCGGTATGTAGGCAGTCCTCGAACACCAGAAAGTGTTTTCGTACCCAGCGGCCCCGCCTCTGCGGGGCCGCTGGTTACATTATTCACGATTTATTCTGGGAACGGGCCGTAAATAACTTCATCATGTCAGTCCTGTACAAAAATTTCGATTGAAAACTCTTTTACGCCATCTTCTATTGAAAGCGTTCCGAAAATCGTAGCTTCGCCTGCTGCAATTGCCGTTACGACGCCATTTTCATCTACGACAGCTACAGTTTCGTCTGTTGATTCAGCCGTTATATAATGGGGCAGTTCCCACGGCAACGACGCAATCAGTTGATTTGTCGAGCCTGCCACCATTGTCACGCCGTCCTCAAGTCCTACGGCAGCGACAGGGCTCGGTTCAAATGGCCTCTCGCCGATACTCTCATCTTCTCCGATTTCTTCAAAGTATTCGTATTCAGGATAAATATAGGTTTCCGCGTCCATCATAGGCTGTGCGGAACCGAAAATCAGTATCGGCTCTATGTCGTCATCTATGCGGAACACGGCGCTCAAATCCTTTGCGATTGCGAATTTCGCTAACACCGCCCCGCTGTCGTCAAACACTGCTTCGACAATATAGAACCAATCCGCGACAAGAGCGTCGGGATAATTGACCGTATACGCGCCGAGATTGCTGTTAAGGCTTGTGGCGGCAGTAGGGAGATGTTCGATAATCGCGTTTGCGGATAAGTCTGAAACCTCCAAGCCTGCGTCCGTAAAGTTATAAACGCCGTCCGGTGAAATTTCCAGTTCGCCGGTGTGAGTGATGGAAACGCTTTGTCCGTCCTCGGATAAGTTGAAGTTTATTGTAAATGGGTTGCCGGCGTCCGGGAGGGTTTCATAAAATCCTGTGCCGCTGTCGTCCACTATTAAAACGCCGCAGATGACAGTATCGTGCGCCTCGCCCTCCGCTTCGCTGCCCTCCATGAGACGAAACTCAAACATAGCGCAGTCGTCGGAGAGGTACTTCGCCATCAGCACGGCATTGTTATACTGACTTGAATCCTCGCGGACAAACGAACCGTGTACCGCTTCCCAAACCTCAATCGGCGCGCCTGTTCCAAAATTGGTAGTCGCGGGTGACTGTCCAGAAGGGGAGGGTAAATTTGTTTCCGGCGACGGCGAAGTGCCGCCTGTCTCATTGCCGTTCTTACAGCCTGTGAAACACAGGGCGACAGCTATTACGAGAAAAATAACAATAAATCGCTTTTTCATTACCCCACCGACCTTTCTAATATTTTTAATTTATATGTCTTTTCTATGGTTTTATCGCCGTCAGTGGCAGAATAGTCAACACCAGTGCTGCCGTTAAGATAATTGACATTAGTTTTTTCGTTGTATTTCCCTCCATAAAATAGTTTTGTTAGCCTTACATTCTGGTATCGCGCAAAGCAACAGGAGTCCGTCTGCTATTCAGGCATTACCCACTGCCCGCCGTAACCCTGCATATAGATATTGCCGCTCTGATAGGCGTAAGCGTAAGCGGCTCCGATTGTACCGCTCGGTTCGCCCACATCCAGCCGATATACATAACATTCCTCACCTTCAATATCCGCCAAATCCACCAATACCATTTCATACTCCAAGCCGTCGCTGTATTCGGGGATATTGCCGTTCGCTTTCATTGTGTCAAATGTTAGTTTCGCGGCTTCGGCGGCATTGAGATACTCACCGGGATCTCCCTGTATTTCGTATTCTTCGCTGTAACTAAGGTTCGGCCCGAAATCGAATCCATTCCAATATGGTAAGTCCCCCCAATCGGATTCATCGGGGAAATCATCGCCACGACCACCAACGTGATTTGAGTAAAACGGGCTGCCCATGTAAGGCGTTTCGACGGGGAATATGGGAGGGTAGGATATTCCAAGCACAATGGGTTGTCCGCCATCCATTGAGTAATAGACCTCTAAATCCTCACCGTCAAAGTTTTCAAGGATTGTCCGATACATACTGTCCATCATGAACCACGCCAGCGATTCGTGGTCGTAAACGAAAAACTCATCTTTTTGCGTGATGTCACCCAAACCGGCGATAAAGGCAGCGTCGGCTGACCAGTCAACGCTAACGCCGCCTTTTCCGGATGACGAATCATTGACCGCGAAATTCAATCCTGTCAGTTCGCTTAAACCCTGAGCCAATATCTCGACCGAAAGCAAACCGTCATAGCCGTATTCATAGCGTGATATAAGGTTGTGTTCTTCCCCATCCGCGTCTCCGAGTGACAAATCAGCTACCAGCGTGGCTATATTCTCCGGTTCTCCGTCTGCATTGCCGTCCGGTGTATTGTTCGGCGCGGAAGCAGTCGGGGCGGTTGATTCCGTATTGCCATTTGATACGGGAGAGGTTTTTTCCGTGCAAGCCGATAATAATGTCAGCGACATTGCCAGTACGAGCATTACGCTTAAAATTTTACCGCGTGTTTTCATAGGAATCCCTTGTATAATGAAAACCTAGGATTCATCATACTTACCTTTCATTTAGATTTTTGAAGATAGTCTCCCCAATATTATTTAACCCTTGTTCGCAACAATCGAAACTGTCTTTGTCGCGTCGTCCCAGCTAACTGTACAGCCAAGGGTTTCTGCTATAAACCGAGCAGGCACCATAGTTCTGCCGTTTATCACTTTTGCGGGTACATCAAGCGTTACCTCTGTTTCGACATAGTAGATGCCCGTGGACACAAGCGCTCTTTTTGATCCGCTCCACATGCTTATTCTTAATTCCTGAGAAAATTGCTCATAAATGTTAACCTGTTGGACTGTCGAATCCCAGGACAGTGTATAGCCCAGCGCTTCAACAAGGGCGCGGACAGGCACCAATGTACGGCCGCCTTCCACAACCGGCGGGCTATCGGTTTTTACTACGACACCATCCACCTTGAGCGTTATAGGCTTCGCCGCATAGGCGGCGGCTTCCTTGGTTTTTTGCTTTTCTTCCATCTCAGCAAGCTCTTTCATAACCGCGATGTCGTCATTTAACAGTTCCATTTGCTTGTCATATGGAAGGCTCTCATACCACTCTACATAGTCTTGACCCTGTC
>JAISZF010000009.1 GCA_031269415.1 Clostridiales bacterium | reverse complement strand
GCTTGGCTTCACGCTTCATAGCGGGACCTCCTTTCCCGTAGGTAAAGTAGACTTCCTCGCCCTGCGCCCGCTTAACTTTGAAGAATTTTTATTAGCCAATGACGAGACTTCACTGATTGAGTTCGTAAGAAACGGCGGCGTGGGTGAGATACCGAAAGCTATAACAGAAAGACTTACCGACTATTTAAAACTGTACTTTATCATAGGCGGAATGCCAACAGCGGTTAACGCGTGGCTCGAAACGAGAGATTTTTCAGTGGTGGAAGGCCGACAGCGCGACATATTGGAAACCTATGAATATGACTTTTCCAAACACGCGCCAAAAAGCGTGGTTCCCAAACTGCGGCATTTATGGAACAGCGTTCCGTCGCAGCTCGCGAAAGAGAATAAAAAATTTATTTATGGCTTAGTGCGTGACGGCGCGCGCGCGCGCGATTATGAAGAAGCAATGTTATGGCTGCTCGACAGTGGATTGCTGCGCAAAGTCGGCAGGATAACAAAAGCGGCGGCACCGCTCAAAGCTTACGAGGACTTGAAAGCGTTCAAACTGTATCACCTTGACGTAGGGTTGCTGCGCGTTATGAGCGAATTGCCGCCGGACGCGATATTAGAAGGCATAAAGATATTTGAGGAATTCAAAGGCGCTCTAACGGAACAGTTTGTTTTATCGGAATTAGCGGGACAGAGTTTCATTCGCAACATCTATTACTGGACTTCTGACGCGATGGCGGAGGTGGATTTTGTCTTTGCGGACAGCGGGGATATTTACCCTGTTGAGGTTAAGGCGGGAGAAAATCTCCGCTCAAAAAGCTTAAGCGTATATCGGCAGCGGTATAGCCCGAGGCTTTCAATCCGCGCGTCGCTGTCCAATCTTCGGGTGAATGATGGATTGATTAATATCCCGCTGTTTGCGCTGTTTAATCTGGAAAATTGTTTGCGGCAGTTATACTGTAAAAATCCATGATAAATTGCTAAAATCGGTTCTTCTCGCTGTCAAGCGCATACTGATCGTCTTCCGTAAAATACTCCGCGGCGGCTTCATCGGACAGATTGAAGAACTTATTCACGTCGCCGGACATGGCGTTATTGGTAACGTCCAGCGTAAACCAACGACCGTCCGCGTTTGCCCGATTCCACGCGTGGCTGCCGTATCCGATTAAAACGCCCGTAACGACAATGCTGGTAAGCCCTGCCCTGCCCGCGAGTACTTTAAACGCCTCGGCGAATGACTGGCATATGCCGCGTCGGTTAATCAAAACGCCGTAGGCGGTCTGGCTGTGTTTATATGTATCGGAGATCATCCTGCCTCTGGGCAGGTTCAGCAGATCCGCTTTCGCGTCTAGATCGAACGCGGCGGATTCGCAAAGATAAGTATTAATAGCTTCGGCTTTCTGATAATCAGACATGCCGGGGGTTATTATTCGGTTCACAATGAGTCCGGCTTCGGCCATAATATCTTCCTGCAGGAGGCGCTGTTCATCAGCGGATAAAACGTAGGGGATTCGTAACGTCAGCGTGTTGAAATCGCACATGATCTGATTCAGTTCTATGCCTCCGATATAGGCGTTATTCTGATAATACGCCTCTGTGAGAGCGTCCAGAAGAATGGATATGTCGGCTGCCTCGGGGAAATCTTTCAGAGAGAACTCTTCGGCGTGGCTGACAAATTGTTGGGCTATGTATTCCGACAGCGCTGAGTTTGCGTATATGTCCGCCATTATGCGGTCACGCGCGCTTATGTACCCTATTTCGGCATACACGCCGCCATTGTCCGGGGTATCGGCGTTTTCATACACGGGAACCTCGAATATGTATCCCGTTTGGCCGATTTCCGCGTCGACGCCGGCCTGATATATTCGGCGTGAATCGTTTGCCAAATACACACTTGGCGCTGAAAAACCGCCGAACTCTGTAGTAAGGATGAATGCCGCTGTTATACTCGCGAGTATTCGTTTCACGAAAGGTCATCCTCTGTTACTAAAATTTACTATAATATTATTATAAATAAAATGATAAATTATGTCAAGGAAAATTTGCCCATAGAAGAATTTGTCGATAAATCAGGAGAACAGATCGAATGATCGAAGTTGGTCTGACAGCCTTCAGACCCTCATACATTCACACGCGCGCATAGTCCCATGCATATGATGATAAGATGTTGAAAATATGGCGCGCGTGAAACCGCGCCGATTCCCGGGTGATATTATGCTTTTTATATTGTCCGTACTATGCGCTGTTTCCGCCAATTTAGATACATTGGCCGTCAGCGCGGCCTTCGGCGTGAAAAAAGTCAAAATCAGCTTTCCGGCCGCAATAGCCATCAGCGTGATTTCGACTTTCGGTACATGGATATCCATGTCGTTAGGAGTTTTACTTACCGATAGGATTAATTCCGCCATAATGAACTGGACAGGCGCGATAGTTCTTATGGGAATGGGCGTCTGGTTTATTATTAACGGTATACGTGAAGCCGGGGGACATGACTCAACCCCGGCGATGCTCTCGCACCCGGAAACCGCGGATTCGGATCATTCCGGAAGTATAGATTTAAAGGAGTCAGTTGCCCTGGCGTCAGCGATGACGGTCAACAACCTGGCCGTCGGCGCGGCGGCGGGAGTCGCGGGACTGGATGTAAGGATAACGATTGCTTTCACATTTTTGGCGACACTGTTGTGTATGAAACTCGGAGTCGAAATCGGCGGGAAATTTTTGGCTCGTTGGCTTGGGAAATATGCGTCGTTGATCTCCGGCTGCCTTATCTTTCTGATTGGGATGGCGTCGGCGGTGTTTCTTAACCGCTAAGCGGATGACCGCGGACACCGAAACAGTTACAACAAAAAAAGCCCCAGAAATCAACCTTTTCTGGGGCTTTTCCTTTCCGACTCAGAAGGGGCTCGAACCCTCGACCTCCGACGTGACAGGCCTAAGCCCTATACAATGAGGACCACCGACGAATCGCCTGTTCAAGCCGTTTATCTTTCTAAGCTGATGACGCCTTAAATGTGTGCCCTTATAGTATAATAACGACGAATCGGAAATCCGCGTAAAATCAAGGGATTTAGGGTATGTCGTTATTATTTTTCATTCTTTTCCCCGCTGAAAAGTTGACGATAAATCCCCGCGGAAACGTTGGACTTTATGTTAGCGCCGAAATTCAACCGGAAAGGAATGGAAGTAAAATGGCAACCGTAATCTGCCTGTCTAACGAAAAAGGTGGCTGCGCCAAAAGCGTTACCGCAGCAAACCTCGGCTTCGGTCTCGCCCGCCACGGCAAAAAGGTTCTTCTTGTCGATGCTGACCCGCAAGGATCATTGACCGAAAGTATCATCGTCAGGCCGGAAGTCGAAACGGAAAACGAGCTAAAACCGGACTTTACCCCGACGCTTGGCATACTTCATCATGGGGAAGGCGTAGACCTCATGCCGGCAAACATCAGGCTTTCCAAA
>JAISZF010000240.1 GCA_031269415.1 Clostridiales bacterium | reverse complement strand
TATTGAAGAAACAGAGTATTCGTTATTTGAAAATAACCTATCCGAAAATATTCTATCCTCATTTTTATGCTCGAAAATCGTAGGGCAGACTGTCGCTGATACCGCAAAGGGCGGTAAGTTGATTTTCATAAGCTCAATCCACGGGGAAAAGCCGACTGGCCGCGCGTTTTTATATAGCTGCGCGATGGGCGCGTTAAGTAATCTGGCAAAGGAAACGTCTCTTGAGTATGGTCGATTGGGCGTAGACACAATTTGCGTTGAAATGGGTCCAACAGGCGGTGAGGATGAAATCCTGAAGAGTGAAATAAGTACGTTCTATGACGCCTATCAATATAAAATACCGTCCGGATACCTGGGAAACGCGAATGACTTAGCTTCGCTGTGCGCGTGGCTTATAAGCGATCAATGCCGTTATTTGAACGGCGCTCAAATACGTATGGATGGCGGGCTTGTTTTGCATTACGTCGATGAAAGGGTCAATGATTGGATGACGCGTTCGGGCATGGGTAAAATACTATGATTAATCTCAACGGAAAAAGGGCTCTTGTCACCGGAGCGGGCGTGGGAATAGGGAAGGGCGTCGCCGTCGGACTCGCGAAATGCGGCGCGGACGTCGTAATTAACTATCGATCCAGCGAAAAAGAAGCTGAATCGCTTCAAAAAGAAGTAGAGTCTTTGGGTGTAAAAGCGCTGACTATACAAGCGGACGTATCGGATTCGGAAGAAGTAAATAGTATGTTCAATATCATAAGCGACCGATTCGGGGATATTGATATTCTTGTTAATAACGCCGGAGTGCAGATGAATACAAATTTGTCCGATTATGTGGAGGAAGATTTTTTAAAAATATTCAGAATAAATCTCGGAGGTTATTTTTTATGCGCGCGGGCGGCGCTTCCGGGAATGAAACGGCAGGGCGGCGGCAGAATTATCAATGTATCGTCGGTTCATTCAAAACGTCCCACTAATTTTGATCCGGGATACTGTATGACAAAAGGCGCGATAAAGATGCTGACCAGAGAATCGGCCATTGAATTCGCTAAATATGGAATAAACGTAAACGCGATAGAACCCGGATATATTGAGATAGGAAAAAAATCGGACGCCAAGAATGAAATAGTAACCGAAAGTATGAGGGAACAGCCAAAACTATTTCGTTTTATGGAATGGTATAAGTATCAGGGCATGGCGTATCCTGACGACGTCGCGCCTTTGGTATGCTTCCTGGCTTCAGAGGAGAGTCGGTTTGTAACGGGAGCCTCAATAAGAATTGATGGCGGCGCGATGCTGCTATGAATTAATATTTATATAAAATAACCCAAAGGAGTGAGATAATTGCCTGAACGAACATACAAAATCGCAAAAAATCAGATCAGACATTTAGATATAACTGATCCTGAAAGGATACAGCGTTTCAGGAGCGCGGGATATGGAGGAAATGTCTCGGACGCGCTTGGAAGGCTTGGAGTTTTTGATACAGTGCTGTCTGAACGTTTTAAGCCAATACGTAAAGATATGATTTTAGTTGGACGGGCTTTGCCGGTGAAAATTCATACGCTAGCGCAGGATAACGACGAATTATTCGCGGATAAAGAAATTAAGGAACGTTTGGAGGCGGAGCGTTTTCCCCAGGGGCACCCTCAAAAACTAATGATGAGATGTGTGGCTGATCAAAAGCCCGGTTCTGTTTTATGTTTTGACTGTGGCGGTGATGTTCAGGCGGCTCATTTTGGGGAGATGAGCTGCCAAGTGGCATATGCGCACGGCTGCCGCGGAATGCTTTTAGCGGGTAATTGCAGAGACACACAGTACATATTAAAAATGAAGGATTTTCCGATATTTTCATTTGGGACGCGACCGAATTTTTTCGGAGGATGGATAGTTATCGATATAAATGTACCTATTATGCTTCCAGGTCATTTGACTCATTATACTAAAATTTTTCCCGGAGATTATATTTTTGGCGATAACGATGGAGTGCAGGTAATTCCCTCGGAAATTGTGGATGAAGTGCTTTTACAGGTTGAAAATACTCACGCGGAGGAAAACGCGGAGCGAAAGCTCTTGGCGGAGGGAATGCCAATAGATGAAGTTTATAGGCGATTCGGCGTTTTATAATGACGCGCCGTGAAAGGAATGATCGCGAGTATGTATAGAGTGTTAATAACAGCGCCTTCGTTTGAAAAAGAAAATAGCCTGCCGTTGCGTCTGCTTGACGAGGCCGGCTGCGCGGTCGATGTGATAGGCGGCGTGCAAAATATAACCGAAGAGGAATTGATCGTTGCCCTTGCCGATTATGACGCCGTTATCGCGGGGTTGGAACGATACACTGAACAGATTATTAAGAATTCTAAACGGTTGAAGGTGATTTGCCGTTATGGCGTAGGCTATGATAATGTGGACACGGACGCGGCTCTGCGTCATGGCGTGGCCGTAACGTATACCCCCACCGCGAACACGGACTCTATGGCTGATCTCGCGGTGGCTATAATGCTGTCATGCGCCAGGCGGATTCCACAAATGCATTCGCGCGCGAAGCTTGGTATCAATAAACGCGTTATGGGATATGAAATGTGGAAAAAGACATTAGGCGTAATCGGCGTGGGCCGTATTGGGAAAGCCGTGATTAAGAGGCTCTTTGGTTTTAATATGAATGTATTGGCGTTTGATAAGTATCCCGACGAGCGATTCGCTAAAGACAACAACGTCAGGTATTGCGCTTTGGAAGAATTGCTTTCATTGTCAGATTTTGTTACAATACATTGTCTGTATAACGCGGAGACCAGAAATATGATTGACAAAAAGCGGATTGCTCTCATGAAACCAACCGCTGTGTTAGTCAATACGGCAAGAGGTGGCATTATTAACGAGTCCGATTTATATGACGCTTTGCGCGACGGTATAATAGCCGGAGCGGGGTTAGACGTCACAGAAAGCGAACCGCCGATAGGTAATCCTTTGCTGGAATTGGAGAATTGCGTTTTAACTTCACATATCGGCAGTTATACAACGGACGCGATTCATAATATGAGTATGAATTCCGTTCAAAATGTCGTCGCCGTCTTACATGGACGAGTGTGCGCGGAGAGAATAGTGTAGTGTAAACTGGAGGAATCCGAAATGCGGAAAGAAGAATTATTGGAAGCGTTAAAAAATTTTGATACGCCTTCAATTACAAACGTCGTGGCTACATATCCGCAAAATAGGGAATTATGCCTTGGCTTGTATGATCCCTGGGAATGTGAGTGGTATACGGATCAAACGCTGAAATGTATGTATCCCCAGCTTGGGCGCGTGGTCGGTTACGCCGTAACCGTTGTCTATGGGCTGCCTAATCCGAATTTCAGCCGTTTAAGCTTCGACGACGTATTACGGGCGATAGACGCGTCTCTAAAGCCGGTGATTGTATGCATAAAACAGGATTTTCCCGAAAATATTAAGAAAAAGAATGGTCTTTCGGGCGGAAATATGACGATCGCGATGAAATCCCTGGGAGCGGTAGGCGTTATATCTGACGGGCCGTCAAGGGACATTGACGAGATCAGGGAAATGCGTTTTCAATACATGCTTACGGGAGTGACGGTCGGTCACGGAGCGTTTGCGGTTAAGGCGGTTAACGTACCCGTTAATATTTGTGGTATGGATATTTCCCCCGGTGAGATAATACACATGGATGAAAACGGCGCCGTTAAGTTTCCCGCCGAAAAACTTGAGGACGTCTATAATTTGGGGAGAAGGCTCGCTGAAATTGAACAGCGGCAAATGGCAAAGGTCGCGGCCTCAAGTGATGTGGAAGAAATAATACGTATACGCGGCGGGGCTCAAAAAGAGTAACGCGGCTACGGACGGACGCCGTCAGCAGTCATAAGGCGCAAACCGGGAGCTTAGGTACTAAGTCCTTTTCGGCTAAAAAGCCGAATAACCTAGTAAAAATCAACCATCAAATTTTTGATAGGTCACTACATTCTATTTATACGATAAAATTTGCAAATATCAACAAAAAAGACTTTGCATCCCATAACTTGACAGCTATAATAACTTCCAAAGAATGGTCAGGATTGGGTGCGCCATAATGGATACAATGATACGAATCGATGAGCATAATGCTGCAATCATGGCTCTTATAGAAAAGCATAACGTCGAGATACAGGAATATAAGACAGCTCTGGAGGCCTTGAAAGTAGAAAACGCCTTATTAAGAGAGCAAAACGAAGTATTAAAAAATACAGTTGCCGCATTAACCGCCAGAGTTACTGAACTGGAAGCAAAATCGAAAAAGAACAGCAATAACTCAAGCAAGCCGCCGTCATCCGATGGGCTAAGCAAACCGAAGGCGACACAGAGCCTGAGGGAAAAGACTGGACGTGAATCATGCGGGCAGGAAGGCCATAAAGGTTCCAGCCTTGAACTGAAAGATAACCCGATCAGGTTGTTATTCTGAAAGCGAAAGACACTTGTGAGTGCGGAGGCAGTATCCAAGTTTAGTTTTCAAGCTTCGGCCTTTCTGTACCCATTATAAGAGTGGTTTATGCGGTATACAAGTCCTGAGTAGTCACAAATTGTCCGTTATTCGATATAAACCTCGCGAGGAAGAAGACTTCTCCTTATCGCCGGACAGTACAGAAAACTCACGTTGTCATTGAGCTGTGTGTTCCCCAGCGAATCGCTTCGATGATAGTGTTGTATAACGCGGTCTCACGCAGTTCCTGGCGCAAAAGAAACTCCACCTCGCTAATAAAGCGCGCAGCCCTTGGTCAGTATGTTCCTGAGGATATTTTTAACCCACCTCGATTTATCAAATCATGATTATACAATCGTGATTTGATAATATTATAGGCAGTTTCAATGCGTTTGTCACCGGGGTGGGGTAAATTTTTAAAACCGCTAATTTGACATGTTAAGCCCTGGCGGCAAGCCGCGCGGGCTTTTTTTATGCGCGTCTAATAAATTTGTATAGTCTGTACGCAAAAATATAAGCCGGAAAAACAGGATTTTATAAATATTACCGAAAGCGGCAATTTACATTCAATGATTTTTAAAGTATTTTAATCTTAGAATATAACGCGAAGGAGGGCGTGCAGGTGAAAACTAATAATAGAAGACGGCGATTAGCGGACAGACATTACCTGGTGTATTACTTAATGCTGCTGCCGACCATAGTCTTTTTCGTAGTATTCAATTACATCCCCATGACCGGTATATATTACGCGTTCACTAAGTTCAGTTTCACCGGCGGGCTGTTTGGCAGCCAATTCGTGGGGTTAGATAACTTTAAGTACTTATTTAAGTCCGGCATCCTCTTTAGGATAACGCGAAATACCATTCTGTATAATATCGCTTTTATATTGATAGGGAATTTTGCGCAAATAGTTTTAGCCGTCTTGATCAGCCGTGTAATGGGAAAACTCTTCAAGCGCATAACGCAGTCGATGCTATTGCTGCCTTACTTTGTTTCTTTTGTTATATTGAGGGTACTCGTGTATAACTTATTCAATTATGAAATCGGCCTTGTCAATTCAACCTTTGCCTCAATGGGGATAGCGCCTTATGACTTCTATAACAAGACGGCGCTTTGGCCGTTTATTATAATATTCTTCTATCTATGGAAAAGCGTGGGGTATGGATCTGTTATATATCTGGCGTCGATTACGGGCATAGATCCGGAACTCTATGAATCAGCCTCCATTGACGGCGCGGGGGTGTTCAAACAAATATTATATATCACCCTGCCTTTGCTAAAAGCGACGTTTATTACCTTATTTCTATTCTCGCTGGGTTCGATACTAAAGGGTCAGTTTGAACTTTTTTATCAATTAGTGGGCAGTAACGGCAATCTATTTACTGTAACGGACATTATAGACACGTTTGTGTTCCGCTCCCTAACGACCGATTTTGACATTGGGCGCAGTTCGGCGGCGGGCGTTTATCAGTCAGTTTTCGGCTTCATACTAATTATGACTGTAAATACCATTATCAAACGAAAAAATCCTGAATATGCGCTATTTTGAAAGTGAGCGGAGGTTAGGGGATCATGAAAATTAAAAGAGGACGCGAAACCGTAGTATTTCAGATAATAGCGATGGTAGTCCTAGCGGTATGCGCGTTAATCAGCGTTCTGCCGTTCTTGATCATTATTTCAGGCTCGCTTTCTAATAATGAATTAATCTCAAGGGAAGGCTACAGTATATTACCTAAACAATTAACGCCGCAAGCATACACGACAATCCTTAGGATACCCGAGTCTTTATTAACGGCGTACAGGGTCACAATCGTTAATACGCTTGTTGGTTCGCTGACCGGTTTGATCTGTATGTCTATGGCGGGATATGTCTTGTCTCGAAAGAATTTCAGGCATCGAAATATTATCTCGTTCTTGATATATTTTACCACCATATTCGGGGGCGGCTTGGTTCCTTGGTACATCATGATCTCAAATACACTCCATCTCAAGGATTCGTTGCTTGCGATATGTCTGCCATTAATTATGTCGCCGTTTATGATTATTCTAATGCGTACATTTATTTCGAATAACGTGCCCGATTCTCTGGTGGAATCCTGCAGGATCGACGGAGCGGGCGAGTTCAGCATTTATCTGCATATCGTTCTTCCGCTTATACCATCGGGACTTGCCACCATCGGCTTGTTTCTGGGCCTTATGTACTGGAATGACTGGTATATGTCTTCCATGTTCATATCAACGCCCGCCAAGTTTGAGTTGCAGTTTTACCTGTACAATATGTTAAGCGGGTTTGAGGCTTTTAAGCAGATGAATACCGCAAGCGTAACTGAGTCCGTAAGTATTCCCTCGGAAACCGTAAAGCTAGCCATGGCCGTATTCGTTACCGGGCCGATTATATTATTGTATCCGTTCGTCCAGAGGTTTTTTATTTCTGGCATTACCATAGGGGCGGTAAAGGGCTGACGCTTTGCGGAGTCGGCTCAATAAAATATATGAAGGGATGGGTGTTATGAAACGCAGAAACGCTTTGCGCGGGCTTATTGTTATGGCGCTCGCGATATCTCCGGCGCTCGCCGCGTTAACAAGCTGCGCGTCCTCCGGCCAAGGCGCCGCCACGCAACCGCCTGCCGCGTCACAGGCGACCTCGTCGCAGACAGCCGAGGAAAGTGCTGAAACGTCTGCCGGTCCAGACGTCTCTCAAAGGGTGGATTTAGAGTTCATGATGATCGGCGACGGACCAAAAGACTTGGACAGGATCGTCGGCATGGTCAACGAAAAGACCCTGGAAAAACTGAACTGCACAATTAAGTGGAACTATACCACATTTACAGATGCTATGCAGAAATACAATCTGGCGCTCTCCTCCGGCCAGAATCTCGACTTGATCTATACAGCGCCGTTTCAGAATTATTTCCAGCTTGCCAAAAGCGGAGCGTTTCATTCGCTAAATGAGATTTTGCCAACATACGCGCCGGAACTGTACGCTTTTGTCCCTGAGGGCCATTGGAAGGGCGTCAGTGTAAATGGAAATATTTATACCATACCATGTACATATAAGCAGTATTTGTGCGGCGGTTTTATCTATAGGAAAGACCTGCGGGAAAAGTTCAATCTGCCCGTTCCGGTCAGTATGGATACCATTGAGGCATACCTCCTTGGCGTAAAGGAAAATATGCCCGAACAACTGTTAACTAACGAATTCCCCATGGCGGGTGTTTACCAATTTAATTTCTCCGCCATCAACGTACTGAGTATGAACCACACATGGGCTAATGACGTAATTTATGGTATTGCGGCGGATTATAACAATCCGAATCAGCTCACCGATTACTGGAATAGCGATCAATTTGTTGAAGAAATGAAACTTATGAAAAAGTGGGCGGATATGGGTTTCTGGTCACGAAGCGCGTTGTCCAGCGTGGAGGATATGTCCGCGATGGAAAATGGAAAAACAATAGCGCGGCTGTTTGGAGGCACAGTAAATTCTGTTTCCGAATACAACGCGGCTGTTGAAACAACGCACCCCGATTGGGAATTTGATATATTCCTGTATTCTGATATAAATAAAGTCGTCTACCCGACCCATCCAACGCAGGATGGCATAGCTGTTCCTATTGCTTCCAAGCATCCGGACAGGGCGGTGATGTTCGCTCAGGAATTGATTATGGACGAGGAAATTAATTTATTAACCAATTATGGTATAAAAGGCGAACATTATGATGTGGACGCGGACGGTTGGTATATACCCCTGCAGGATCCTCAAACAAGTTCATTCCCCTGGGATGGTATGAAGAGCTGGGCCTGGCGGAATCCGGTATATATGCTATTCCCGAAAACAGATCAATACAAGATCGAGATGTACGCGAAATTTGATGAAGTCGCGGGCTACAACTACGCCGCGGGGTTCCAGGAAGACTATACAAACTACCAGACAGAACGCGCTGCCCTTGGAACTGTTATGACGCAATACCTTCAGCCTTTGCACGCGGGTTTGGTTGAAGACGTGGACGCGGCTGTCGCCACGTTTAGAGAACAGGCTAAACTGGCCGGTCTTGAAACCATTCAACAGCAGTACACTGAACAGTGGCTGGCATATATCAAGAGTTTAGAATGAAAAAAGGAGGAAAGTCATGAATCCAGAACTTGAAAGGCTTAGTAAGTATTTTACGGAAGACGGAACCCCGTTGGAATTGGTTCTAGACAGGCGCGCGGGGTTGTTCCAAGAAGATGGCACGCCAATGGAGATCAGAGAAAACCAAGGCGAACCCGTAAGAAGGACTACGCCAAGCTACACCAAAGAAGAATTATCTGAGATGGTTCTTAATCAGCTTGTAACAGCTGACGGCGGCGCTCAGAGTAAACGTAAAGCTTTTACGGACAAACTGGTGGGCAGAACCTTTACATTTTTATTTGATAAAGGCGTGGACGAGCCTATCGAATTGGAATATAAATTTATAGAAAAACACAAATTGCTATGGTCAGGCCAAGGCGACGAAGAGAGGCCCGCTTACTATGAGGCCCTTGAAGCGGATGATACGGTAATTATGGTTAACCATATGCGCAGGGATAAAGATCCAATTCAATGCTTAACATTATTTATCGATTTAGAGAGTTATTTGGTTACATGCGCTTTCAATATGATAGGCAATAAATGGGCGGCAAGGGAAGTGAGCCGCACATTTTGGTTTGGCGCGGCGCTAAAGCCGGACGGCTCGTACCCGGTTAAGCGCCAAGGATATTCGAACACTTTGGTGGGTAAAACCATCCGCTGGGCCTATTTCATTGACGAACCCAACATGAATCATGTGTATATGTCTAACTGTATGTCAGCCGCTTGCGTATTATTACCTAAGTCGGCCAGAGGCATGGGCGGCGCGTTCGTATCCAGGTATGTCGGTTTAAAAAACACGTTGCAGATTTATTCTTGGGTTGAGGAAGGTAGCGCCGGCGTTCATGGAATAATTTGTGTTGATCTCCGGGAGTCTATAGACGACGGTAAAGTTACTGACGTAGGCGCTTTATTCGGCATCAATGTATTTGAGAAGTTAGAATGTTTCACATTCGGCGGTCCGGGCAAGCTAGCGCCGCTAGGCGTAATTAATGATAAATATTCAGATTAAGGGGTAATGATTATGTGGGATGAAATGGTAAAACTGCTAGGCGCGGCTGGCATAGGTAGCCTGGCAAGCGTGGAAGACGGAAAACCGAGAAACAGGCCGTGGGGATGCCCGATTGCCAAAGACGGTAAGCTGTATTTCTGCACGGGCACATTCAAAGCCGTGTATAAACAGCTTAGCGTCGTACCTTACATAGAATTCTGCTCAAATTTTGTCGAAGGCAAATGGGTACGTGTTAGAGGCGAAATTGCGTTTACAGACGACATTGAGATCAAAACAGCGGTGATGGGCGCGATGCCCGGTCTTCGCAACGTATATGTCGAGCCTAACAATCCGGATTTCGGCGTGTTTATTATGGAACATGGCGATGTTATATTCGGCGATTTTGGCCGTGATGTAAAAGCCCCGCCGGTAACTTGGGAGTTTTAATCGCGGGCGATGAAAGAGCGGCGTAATGAAGATTACGCCGCTTTTCTTAAATATAATCTTAAATATAATTAAGAGAGGACGGATTATTATAAAATCATCCATAATCAAACCTCTTTTCGTGATTGTTCTGGCAAGCGCGATGATACAGCTGGGTAATATCTCATTCAATGTGCTGACACCTGTGCTATCAGATATATTTTCAGCTCCCGTTACATCTGTTCAATGGGTAATAGTGGGGTACATGCTGACGCTCGCGTCGGTTACTCCATTTGCCGCTTGGTTTTCCGGAAAATACAGTGGAAAAAAGATCCTGTTGTTGTGTACTACCCTTTATGGTATCGTGAGTTTCATAGGGGCATTCAGCACGAATATCTATGTGTTAATTATCTTCCGGATGCTCATGGGCGCTGTCGGCGCTATGGCCGGGCCAATCGGAATGGCCATCGCGTACAAAATCTGCGACAAAGACAAAGTCGGGCAGGTTATGGGTATTATCGGGATACCAATCTTTATGACGCCTGCCTTGGGGCCGATTTTATCCGGTTGGCTGGCAGACATCGGCTCATGGAGGGCAATCATGTATATTAATCTGCCGATCAGCGTTATTTTGCTGATATTCGGTCTCTTGTGGTTACCGTTGGACAGCGCGCGCGCGGTCGGGAAAGCCGATGTCGCCGGTATGAGCTTTGCCCCAGTAATGCTGATTAGCTTAATTTATGGATTGCAGAACCTGATATCTGACAGGCGTGTCAACATCTTTGGATTAGCCGCGTTGCTTATCGGCGCGGCGGCGTTCGTGGGTTTTGTTAAGCAGGAATTATCTTGTGATTATCCTATACTGCGTATTGATTTATTTAAGAAGAAACCGTTTCGCGCCGCCGTTATCCTGTTGTCTTTATCCGCACTGCTCGTGCCCGGCTTTTTGTTCCTGTTGCCTTTATTTTTCCAACGCGTATATGGCTGGTCCGCTTTTATGTGCGGACTTATCATGCTCCCTATAGCGGCGGCTTCCGCTGTCGGAATGCCGTTTGGCGGCAGAGCGTATGATAAACATGGCGTCGCAAATGTCGTATACATAGGATTTACGGCCGCGACACTGGGTATATTGATGTTTTGGCTGTTTTCTGGTTTGCGATCCATACCGCTGACGATATTATCATTCTGCGTCGTCGGTTTCGGCTTGGGTTATTATTCAACCAGCCTAACGACAAACGTGTTGGCTCAAGCGCCTAAAGAACTTGTGGATAACGCGTCCGCTATCAATAGTACGTGCATGTTGGTTGTGAACGCGCTCGCGATCACTATTTCATCTGCTATTCTCACGGCGTTTTCCAGTCCGGATTCCTTTAACGCCCCATTAACATATGCTCGCGTCTTGATAGTAACATTCTGTGTTTCTCTGTTTGTTACGGCGATTTCCGTCGCGATTGCAAAATTGTCGGCGCGGCGCGTATAATCGCCGCGCTCTATCGCTGAAGAGGTGATTTATGACAAACCGCCGAAAACTTTGGGACAGCGTCAGGAGTATATTTCTGGGGACTACCGTTGTGTTAAGTATTGTTATTATATTACTGACAGTTTTTTTCAGTATGATATTTACCGATAAAGTATCGCGGCAATTTTATGTGACCAATATAGACAGCCTAACCCAAGTAGAGCGTAATGTATCAGAGTTGTCTAACATAGCCATGAACATCGCGTATCAGATTTACGAAGATGTTGCTATCTCAAAGATTATATTTTATGGTGAAAGAGACGCTTTTTCCACTTCCAACGCCATTCGGCAGTTAGAAAATTATCGCAGGGCTTTCCCGTTTATTTCTTCTATATACATCTATAATCCGGATAATCAATTTCTTCTCGTTAATAATGGTAATATGCTGCTTAATATCGCCGGAAGTTATGAAGGCGAATTGAATATTAACAACTTTGACGATAAAGAAGCCATAGATATAATGCTGAATTATAAAAGCTATACGCAGTATACGCCAATCGCGCGTTCATATACCAGTGGGAATATTACGTCAGAGTACTACACGTACGTCAAATACAACTTACTTACAGGCAGTAATAGCGTTATCCTCCTGAACATTAGCAGAAAATGGCTTGACGATATTATTCAGCAAGAGTATTTTAGCAAAAACAAATACTATACGGCTATTTTTGACGACAGTGGAAAGGTTGTGTTCAGCAGCCCCGCAAAGTTTTACGCGTCGGAGAGTAATATTTCCGCAATATGGGATTCTATTCACCCAACAGAAGATGGTTATACTCTGGCTGACATTGATAGTGAAAAGACCTTGGTAGTGTATACTAGACCTGACGCGAACGAATGGCGTTATATACGAATAATTCCATATAAAACACTCACAAGTGAGATCACTAGTGTTCAAATATTAGTGATATGCATAACGGCCGCCCTTTTCGCCGCAAGCCTGATAGTGTCGCTTTTCGTGTCAATACGCGTTTCTGCTCCCATCACTACAATGAAAAGGCGACTGCAAAACTTAGACTACTTGTGGTATAAGAACATGCGCGAACTGAAGAGCAATTATCTTAGGGATTTGCTATTTGGCAGTTTAATGCCAGATTTGACTAATCACAACGAATCCATGGAGCAATTGGGAATTTATCTGCCAGTAGACGGCCCGCTAGCCATTGTGCTTATAAAAATCGATCATTTCAGTGTATTTTTGCGGGAATATAATATCAAAGAGCAGGGCATTAATTATTATGCCATTATGAATATCGCCTGTGAAATATTATCAAATAACAGCACTCTAAAGACGGAAGCTGTTAGAGTAAGTGAGAATGGCATTGCTATTATAATCGGTGGCGAGGGCGCGGATTCAAGCGCCAGGGAATTGTTGATTCCGCAAATGCTGGAAATACAAAAAATATTGCTGTCTCATTTTGATATTTCACTATCACTTTTCGCCAGTGTTACAGTGGATAGTATTCATAAGCTGTCCGGCCGTCTTAGCGAGCTGTTAAAAATATCATTTTACAGTTTCATATATGGCTCCGGAGCGGCTATTTGCGAGAACGATATTGAAATGGGGCAGTCCTGTGACTTCTCCCTGCTGGACGCGAGCGAAAATAAGATAGTAACCGCTCTGATGCAGGGAAAAACAGATAGCGCAAAACAGGCTTATATAGATTTTGTGAATTGTATCGGCTTATGCGTGCAGTCGGTATACGATATAATGTTCTCAAAACTGTTTTTCTCGTTAAACAAATCCGTCACTAATATCATTACATCTGAAGAAAAACGGGAAAATATCATGCTTGACCCTATCGACTGGCAGAATATTGAGGAAATTGAAGAAATTAATGAGCATGTGTTCTGTTTTTTCGATAAGATAGGTAACGCTCAGCAAAATAGAACCGCGGCGAAAAAGGAGGGTATTGTTCAGAACATAAACAACATAATTGAGGAAGAATATTGCGACGCGAATTTATCCGTAAATCTGATAGCGGAGAAACTCAGCGTGTCGGTGTCATATATCAGTAAAGCATATAAAGAAAGCACAGGCCGTACGATATTGGAGCAGATAGCGGCGACAAGGATGCAAAAAGCGGAAGAATTACTCGCCAACACGGATATATCTATTGTTGAAGTCGCAAGTAGGTCGGGCGTACAGAACATTACGTATTTTTATCGTCTTTTCAAGACGCGACACGGTGTTACTCCCGCTCAGTTCCGCGCGTGTAAGAAGCACTAATTAATGTATCACGGAGGCGCGCACTGCCCAGCCAAGCCTTAGCCAAGTCTAATTAGCCATCCGTATAATAAAAAATCCCCAATCGCGTGGGGATTTTTTCATTGAGCTATTTTCTCCAACAAAGCGTCCCGCAATACTCTCGACAGACTTAACCCGGAGCCAGAGACTTTATCATCCATCCATTTTGGTATGCTAACCGTGCGTTTCACAGCGCGTCCGTCCTTAATGTCAACTCGGATAACGCTCGTGAACTCGCCGCTAATGGTTTAATATCCTTAATATGTGACGGACTTGGCAACTCTTGTTTGTTATCATTTAAATACTCAATCCACTCCGAGAGCGCGGCTTGCGCCATGATCATCGCGTTACCCAAATTTTTGCCTTCACTGACACAACCCGGTAAATCAGGGTATGTGATTGTTAAACTTCCATCGTCATTCTCATGAAAAATAGCCGGATAAATGTATTCCATAATATCTAGGCCTCCTATATGATATACACGCGAGCGCTATCGCCGATGAAGGCTGTCCAGCCGTGGCGATGTGATACTGGAAGGCACGGGACAGGGGTAAAATATCAAACTGACCCGCGTTTGGAAAGAGCCAAAATCTTCAAAGGGCATTCTCGTGGCTGCGTGAGAAAATGAGTTGATCGGACATTATGATTTACTCCGCCTCCCGCGCGCACTCAATCACAGCGATCTCCGGACGGTTGAACAGCCGCGCGGGAAACAGCGTAACGCCGACGCCCCGGGATACATAGAGTTTATTATACCCCTCGCTATACCACCCGTCACCGTACTTAGGCAGTATACCCTGGCCGGGGGCGTAGAGCGTGGGGAACCCCGGCAGACGAACCTGCCCGCCGTGCGTGTGGCCGGACAGCGCCAGTCCCAATTTCAGCCGCTTCATATACTTAAAGATCTGCGGTTGGTGGCTCAAGATTAAGTGAAAACCGCCGTCACACGCGTTCAGCAGTTTCTGTGAATCCCTCATGCGATTGAGCTGCAGTACGCCATAGTCGCGCAGTCCGACGATTGAAACCGGTCCGTGTTTGCCGATCTTCCATGTCTGCCTCTCATTCGCCAGCACAGTGACCCCCACCTCGCGCAGCAATGCTGAGATCTCCTCAAAGAACATCATTTCATGGTTGCCTTCCACATAGAATACCGGCGTTCTGCGCGCCAGTCTTTTAATTGACGGCAGGTGAGGTGTAATCTGCTCCATTTCGCCCACTACCAGATCGCCGGTAATGACGGCCATGTCAAAATCTAGCGATTCTATCGCGGACCATATGTCCAGGTTCATCTTTTCGGTACTGTTTCCGTGGAGATCTGAGATGTGCAGTATTTTAAGCCCATCCAGCCGTTCCGGCATCCAATCGAAAGCGGCGCGTTCCCGGCGTATAGCCAGCCAGCGTTTGCTCGCGATATACGACACCGCTGAAACAGCCGCCAGCGTTACGCCGGCGGCTGTTATTTTCGGAATATCCTCAAAAATCAAAAGCACCCCCCGCCGATAAACTCGCGCAGAATAGAATTGTTGGCAACCGGTTCGCTGCTGACGCCCAGGAACGAATCCAGAAATTTTATCAGTCGCTGCGCTTCCGTGTATTCGGGGTCGAGCTTGGAAACATGGAACAGAAGCGGTTCGGCGAACTGCTTCAGCACACTCATTTCGTACACTAACGCGGAATTGAAGAAGCCGTCCGCTTCCTCCTGAAACGGGAAGACGTTAAGGTTTTCGCCCCGCAGCACCGAGGGCCACATGCCGATGGAGCGCTTCGGGTCTGCGCCGCGCGCGCGATAGTCGCGAACTATGCGGCGGATCAAACGGGTGTCCGTTGTTGGGATGCGGTTGTGGTCGTCTATGTTGATCTGCGTAAGCGCGGACACGAAGATCTTGAACTTGTTCTCTCGGGGGATATGCTCGGTGATTTGCTCGTTCAGCCCGTGAATGCCTTCAATAACCAAAACGTCGTTAGGCGACAGATGCAGTGCGCGCCCTTTATATTCACGCTTGCCTATAAGAAAATTGAAGTCGGGTATTTTTACCAGCTCGCCGCGCAGCAGGGCCGATAAATCCTCGTTTATCTGTCGGATGTCTATAGCGTCCGGCGATTCAAAGTCATAGTTACCCTCGCTGTCCCTTGGGGAGAATTCGCGATCCACAAAGTAATCGTCCAGGTTGAGCACCGACGGCCTCAGCCCGTTTACGCGAAGCTGTACGCACAGGCGCTGCGCGAAGGTGGTCTTGCCGGACGACGACGGACCAGCTATCAATACAATCCGTTTTTTCATCTGATGAACGCGGTCGGCCAGGTAGGCGATCTTTTTTTCATGCAGCGCTTCATTGACGCGCATGATGTCGCCGCCTCCGCCGTTGCTGATGAGGTCGTTCAGCGCCCCGACCGTATCTACCTTCAATACTCGCGCCCACCAGTTTGATTCAGCGAAAACCTCTGATAATTTATTGCTGGGCGTGATCTCCGCGAGCTGATAGTCGTTGCTTGCGGAAGGAAATGCCAGTATAAAGCCCTTATTGCGTTTCTCCAGCTTGAAACTCTTAATATAGCCGGTGGAAGGCAGCATCTGCCCGTAAAAATAGTCGTAGAACCAGTCCAGCTTATAGAGGTTGACATTACTGGTCCGGCGGTATCTCAGCAGAGAGACCTTGTCGTGCATGCCGAATTCCTCGGCCCTTTCGATGGCCTCCTCCACCGGAAGCGCGAGTTTCTCTATCTTGATGTCAGCGGCGGCTGTTGCGTCCATTACGCGTTCTATTCGCTTCAGCAGTTCGTCCGTGACTTCCATATCTTCCAATAGTTCGCAGTAATAGTTCTTATTAATGGAATGTTCGATAACAATACGCGCTTTTTTCCCGAGGATTGTTTTTGCGGCGTATATCATCAGGAATGAGGCGGAACGCTGATACGCGCGGTATCCGTTGGGGTCGGAAATATCCAGGAAAGCCACGTCGCAGGGCCCTGTGACGGGTATGCGCAGATCCTGCAGCCTGTGATTAACCGTGGCTAATATGATCGGGCGTTCGGGTTCCCCCAACCGCCTGCTGATCTCCAGCAGGGTAACGCCTTGGGGCACGGTCAGTTCCCCGTAGTCTTTTATATTAATCGTTATATCCAAACCAGCCCTCCATACGTTTATCAAATTCGGCGGCTCGGATTTCCGCTTTGGGGAAACCTCCACGCAGATATTCGACAAGTTTATCCACGATTAAAATCTCACTGCCCAAGTGCGTGGCGTCTATCAGGCAGAGGCCCATTTCCAGGGCGTCCTGAACGTCATGGTATTTTATATCCCCCGTAATGTACGCTTGGCAGCCTTTGGCGGAGGCTTCCTTAAAGTATTCGTGCCCGCTGCCTGAACCGCAAATCAGCCCCGCTCTAGATATTATAGTCGACGGGTTACCGAAATAACGTATATGCCGGATCCCTAATGTCTTGCCGACAAACCCGGCGAATTCATCCAACGGCGAAGGCGCCGGCAGCGAACCCACGCGCCCCAGCCCGGCTTCATCGGAATCAGGCGGCATAAGCGGCTCCTTATCAATCAGGCCAAGCGCGTTAAATAACGCGTCGTTTACTCCGCCATCCGCAATATCCAGGTTTGTATGGGAACTGTAGAGGGATACGCCCCGGCGGATCAACGTGATAATCCGCCTGCCCAGCGCGCTGTCCGACGTAACGGATTTGATAGGGCGGAATATCAGCGGATGATGCGTGATAATCAAATCGACGTCCGCGAGCACGGCTTCATCCGTACAGTCCAACGCAACCAGTATACGCCGGACGGGCTTGTCCCGTTCCCCGATAAGCAGACCGGAATTATCCCACTCCAAGGCCGCGCTCGGCGGCGCGAGACGTTCTAAATACTCGACTATATCGTTTACGGTTTGGCTCACATGTCCCATCCCTTCCGCTTAAATATGATCTTAGTCAAGCGTATCTCTTCCTTAAGCGTTTTATTCTCCGCGTGTTCTAATATACGAGTATTTTTTTCCAGAAGTTTCATCAAAAACAATTTTAATACAGGATCCGCCTTATTGATAAGGGCTTGCCCGAACATGAGCCCTTCAGGGGTCAGATGTTCAGTCGCGCCGGGTTCGCAGATCAGAATATTATAGAACTGTCTTCCGTCTAAAACCAATTCTTCGTCTTTTATTATTATACCCATTTCGTTAAGGCTTTGACGCAGCGCCGGAAGATCTCTTTGCGGCCCGAGGATGATACGCGTAAGGCTTTTCACCGTGTTTAAGCCTTTTTGAATGATCTCGCGGATCAACATACCTCCCATGCCGGATATAACGGCCATGTCGGCTTCTCCCGGGGCAATGGGATCGAAGCCGTAACCCAACCGCGTTTCTATACGATCGCTCAGATCCCCTTCGCGGAAATACGCGTCTGCTTTTTTCAGCGAGTCACGGCTGATATCACACGCAATGGCGAATCGCGCCAGCCCCAGCTCGCAGGCCGCCGCGGGCGTGTACCCGTGATCCGTGCCGATGTCCGCAAGCACACGGCAGTCCACATATTTTAATACCGTTTCCAGGCGTTTGGATAAGGGCGTTGGTTTCATGGGTTCACCTATATAACACGCGCCTTAACCATGGTGTTAGGACGCGTTCTTTAATAAGCAGTCTCAATTTTTCAAATCATAGACTATACTTGAGGTGTTGTCAAGCGCGCCGGTATCAAATAAAGACCTCATATTGCCTTCTCCAGAATCTGGTTTCTGTTATTGCGCGTAATTTGTTACAGTAAAATTCGTTTACCAAAATATCTTTAACATTTGCGGTCGTTATGGTATACTTGTAAAAGTTAGGCATGGAAGGGGAATATTATGCTGGACAAAATAGATTTAAGCCACTCAATGGCCAGGGCTGAGTACCGGCGTGAGATGAAGATCCTTGAAAAACGTATGGCTGGGATACAGCAGCCAATAAAAGATTTTGGCATTCCCGTGATGATTGTGTTTGAAGGCTGGAGCGCTGCCGGAAAGGGTACGTTAATCAGCAGAATTTTATACCCGCTAGATCCCAGGCAGTTTAACGTCCACACAATGGGTAAAACGCCGGAGGAATGGGTGATGAGGCCGTTTCTGTGGCCATACTGGACGCGTATCCCCGCTAAAGGGCGCATTTCGATCTTCGACAAGAGCTGGCATCGGGTCATTTTGCCGGAATACGCGCAGAGGTGGCGGCTCAGCGCCAAAGCCAAGTCGGAATTCTACTATGACGTAAACGCGTTCGAGCAGCAACTGCGCGACGACGGTATTGTAATAATAAAATTATTCCTGCATATAAGCAAGGAAGCGCAGCGCCTGCGTTTCAAAGAACTTGAGAAAAACCCCGGATCAGCCTGGCGTGTGGATGAACACGATTGGGAACAGAATAAGAATTACGGGGCTTACTTAAAACGCTTCGATGAGATGATAAACCACACCAATTACAGCGGCAGCCGATGGTCTGTCATTGAGTCGGACGACAGCAAATACGCCACCGTAAAGAGTTTGAACATAATCAGCGAGCGTATTGAGGAGGAAATCAAGCGCCTGTCAGAGACAGAAACCAAGCCGGCGCAACCCGAGCCGCCGATAGCAATATATCCACAGGCGGATATCCTGGGCGCGGTGGATCTCAGCAAGAGTCTTGGAGAAAAAGAATATAAGGAACGGGTTGAGAAACTTCAGGCCAGGATTTCGGAACTGGGATACAAACTCTATAAGGTTCGTAAATCCGTTATTATTGTCTACGAGGGATGGGACGCCGCGGGTAAAGGCGGTAATATCAAGCGTTTGACAGAACGCTTGGATCCCCGGGCGTACGAGGTGATACCGATCGGTTCGCCCAGCGCCGAGGAATTGGCCCATCATTATATGTGGCGTTTCATGAATAAAATGCCGAAAGACGGCCATATGGCCATATTTGACCGCTCTTGGTACGGTCGGGTAATGGTCGAGCGGATAGAGCGATTTACGCCTCCCGAACGCTGGCAGGGCGCTTATCAGGAGATAAACGACGTGGAGCGTCATCTAGCAAATCACGGATCAATCATATTTAAATTCTGGCTGCATATTGATAAAAGCGAACAGTTGGCACGGTTTGAGGCAAGGCAGAAAGACCCCGTAAAGCAATACAAAATAACCGATGAAGACTGGCGCAACCGGGAAAAGTGGGATCAGTACGAAAACGCCATCGACGAGATGCTGTTGAAGACCGACACGGAATACGCTCCTTGGACAATCGTGGAATCTAACGATAAGAAACACGCAAGGGTAAAGGCCTTGGAAATTGTGGTAAATGAATTGGAAAAACAACTCGATTAACCGGGGGGCAGTATGCAAAAGCTTAAGCTGTACCGCAGGCGTTTTATTCCAAATGAAACGATAGAACTGAAAAATGATAGGATTATCTGCGTTAATGATAGTATAATCGTTACAAAGTGGAAGACTATAAATCCAAGGACGGATTTCAGCCACGGGGTTTCATGTTATTTTCTGCCGCTCGGCTGGAAAATAAGCAGGTTTCTGGACGACTCCGGACAATGCGTGTACACTTACTGCGACATAATTGATTCTGTAATTAATAAAGATGAAAACAGCATACTGATAAGCGATTTACTCGTAGATATTATTGTATACAACAACGGCTTGGTTAAGGTAGTGGACATGGATGAGGTAGCGGAGGCGCTGGAAACAGGCCTGATTGACGTCCGTCTGGCCGCCGCGGCGTTAAGGCGTACCGGCTGTCTGCTGGATGTGATCTACGCCGGTCGCCTTCCCGAGTATACGGGCTATCTGCCTGTATGAGCGCTGGAGCACACGACGGCCATCGCGCGCGTATGCGTGAGCGTTTCCTGAACGCCAACGGACTGGATTCGTTCGCTGAACATGAGGCGATGGAACTGCTGCTCTTCTACTGTATACCGCAGAGGGATACCAACGAGCTGGCGCACAGGATGCTCAAGGAATACGGCAGCTTGGCGAACCTTTTTGACGCCGATCCGAGGGATATCGTCAAGCGATGCAAGGTCAGCGAGAATACGGCGATATTGATCGGTTTGATTCCACAGCTCAGCAAGCGATACCTGCAAAGCAAGTGGGAGAAAAACATACGCCTGGCTACATCTCAAGCCGCCGGCCGCTACCTGATAGATCTGTTCACAGGCAGGAATAACGAGGCGTTTTATATCCTGTGTCTGGACGCTCAGCGAAGGCTTAACGGCGCGGTGCTGGTTAACGAGGGCACTGTGGACGAAGCGCCGGTATATATCCGCAATATTGTCGAGACAGCTCTGTTGTACCAGGCCGTTAACGTAGTATTGTCGCACAACCACCCTGGCGGTTCCGTCGCGGCTTCCGGGGCTGATATTGAGGCGACGCGGCAGATTATGCTCGCCTTTGAAATGCTAAGTATAAGTGTGTTGGATCACATTGTCGTGGCCGGCGGCAGGTATTTCAGTTTTTCGGAAAACGGCGGTCTGCTGGGGCTGAGGTATTAAAATTCTTTTGGAGGGTTAATTATGGAAGTAAAAAAACTTTATAAATCGAGGAAGGACATTAAGATTGACGGGGTGTGCGCGGGCATCGGCAAATATTTCAATATCGACGTTACCCTGGTACGGCTGATATGGTTGGTAGTGGCGCTCTTCGCGGGCACAGGGGTCTTGGCTTATATCATATGTATGATTGTCATCCCCAGAGAGCCGGATGTGGTGGATTATACCGGCGGCGGGTATAGCGGCCCGAATCATAATTAACGCGATGAAGACAGGGCGGTGGATGGATATCCGTCTGCCCTGTTCTGTTTTATTCTCTGATTGCTGACTCGTTCGCGTGTACCTGTCCCAACCCCTTATTTATAATCCAATCATGCGCACAAACCCATTTCGGCGCATATCAATACAGTGGGGAATTATTGGGGGGAGGTTTTATGGCATTAGTATGCGACGCCGTATTTGAAGGCGGCGGGGTAAGAGGCATAGGACTGGTTGGCGGGGTGCGCGGAATTGAGGACGCGGGCTACTCGTTTGGAAACGTGGCCGGCACGTCGGCCGGGGCAATTGTGGCCTCGCTGCTGGGAGCGGGGTATACAGGCTCGGAAATCAGAGAAGAGATGCTGAAATTGGACTTCAACAAATTTCAGGGTGAGGATTGGCTGACCAAACTGGGCTTGCCGGGCAAAGCGATTAAGCTTTTTCTCACGAACGGCGTGTTCAATGCCGATTATTTGGAAGACTGGCTGGATGGGCTGTTAAAACGCAAAGGAAAGACGCGATTCGGCGATATACGCGTTTCCGAACCTAACGTCGGCAAAACCAAATACCGGTTCCAGGCAGTGGCGTCCGATCTGTCGGAAAGCCGTATGCTTGCGCTTCCTCGCGATCTGGTTTCATTCGGGATAGAACCTGATCATTTCAGTATCACAAAAGCCGTGCGCATGAGCATGAGCATACCGATTTTTTACGAGCCTTACATACTGACCGACGTGGACGGCCGCAAACATGTGATAGCGGACGGCGGGCTGTTAAGCAATTACCCCATGTGGCTTTTGGACAATCGGAAGCCCAACCCGCCGCGGCCCACGTTCGGGTTCAAATTCTGTTCGTCCACATCGGAAGAACCTGACGGAGAGGATTTTCAGCAGGTTTGTCAGCTGCCCGATTTTCTGAAAGCGCTGGTGCGTACCACCCTGGACGCGCACGATAAACACTACATCAGCGTAAGCAAGGGCGATTATCAGCGTACAATCAGTATTTCCCCTGTTATTTCGCTGAACGGTAAGCGCGCTTCGGTAAACTCCGTCGATTTCGCGATAAAAGCCGACGAACAGGACGCCCTGTATAACAACGGGCTGAGAGCGGCTAAGACGTTTCTAAGAAACTGGAACTTTGAAAATTGGAAAGCTGCGTACAGAAGCGAGGCGCGGCGAACCGGTGAGACGTCCCGCTCGCGCTGAAATACATTGTCGTTTTCCCCAATGGTAAAGGAGTACTTATGACCAAATCCATGACCGAAGGGAGACCTTCGGTCTTAATCTTTAATTTTGTCGTACCGCTGATGGTAAGCGGTACGCTGCAATTCTTCTACACCATCGCGGACAGCGCGATAGTAGGCCGGCTCATCGGGGTGCGGGCGTTCGCCGCCGTCGGGGCGACGGGCTTTTTTTATTGGCTGGCCGTGTCCGCCGGGTTGGGGCTGACGCAGGGTTTCGGCGTCATTTTCGCGCAGCGGTTCGGCGCGGAGGACTATGCCGGCCTGAAGCGGGCGTATAAAACAGGCTTTGTGTTATCGCTGGGCATAGGCGCCGCGTTATCCGCCGCCGGAGCGTTAAGCGCAAAGCCTTTGTTGGCGTTGTTCGCGACGCCGGCTGATATATTGGACATGTCGGCGTTGTATCTGGCGATCATGCTGGGCGGATTATGCTTTAGTTATCTTAATAACCTGCTGTCGGCAACGCTGCGCGGCATGGGCGACAGCAGATCGCCGATGATCGCGGCTATTGTGGCGTCCGCGGTCAACATCACTCTGGATATAATCGCGGTTGTGTCATTCGGCTGGGGCGTGGCCGGAGTCGCCGCCGCCACTGTTTTCGCGCAGGCGCTGTCGGCGTTGATCTGCGCTCTGACGGTGAACGCCGGGCTTCGGAAACTATCATACGGGAACTCCGCCGATAAAAAAGAATTCCGCGGCGAGGCAGGTATCTTACTGGACCTGGGCCTGCCGATCGCGGCGCGCAGCCTGGTTATATCCTTAGGCGGGCTGGCGTTGCAGTATGTGGTCAACGGATACGGCAGCGTGTTTATCGCGGGAATCGCGGCCTCATGGAAACTCTACGGTCTGCTGGAGGTCATCGGGGGCGCTTATGAGGCGGCGACGGGTACATATGTCGGTCAGAATTTCGGGGCGCGTAAAATGGAGCGCGTCCGCGAGGGGATGAAATCTTCCCGCGCTATTGTGCTGGCCGTATCCTGCGTTATTGCCATCCTGATTGTCATTTGGGGCAAATCCATTCTGGGCCTGTTGGTATCGGGCGAAGGCTCGGCGGAGGTAATCGAGATCGGGAAACGACAGTTGAATATAATGGCGGCGGGGCTGCCGTCTTTGTACATACTGCTGCTGTACCAGGCCGCCCTAGGAGGGCTGGGCAATACAAGGATAGCAATGGCCGCCGGGTTTATGGAAATGGCCGCCCGCGTGATCTGCGCGTTCGCGTTTTCGCGTGCCTTCGGGGAATGGGGCGTGTATACGGCTGAGGTTATAGGCTGGCCGATCGCAGCCTTTTATCTTTTACTTAAATATAGTAAAATAAACAAAACTTACTTGACGATTTGAAATAAATGTGATATTGTTTGCGCATACTATTATCTGCTTAGGTAATGGTGTATATTATCTTCGACTTCACACGTGTTCACGTGCCACGAAGTACTATTTTTTACTATTTAGGGAGGAATTTGTATGAAACGATGGATTTGGCGCGCAGCGTCCGCGGTCGTATCCGGTCTGATGCTATTCTCGGCCGCTGCCTGCGGAAACAACCAACAAGCAGCGAACAAGGCCGCTTCAAGCGCGCCAGCTGTTGAAAGCCAAGAGGCTACAGTTGAACCGACCGCGTCGTCGGAACCCGCCGCCACATCGGAAGCGGCAGAATCAGCCGCTCCGGAACCCACCGGGGTCATTGCCGAATTACCGCGAAATGAAACCTTATATTTTGGCGGTCAGCAATGGGACTCCGTTAAGGGCTGGAATCCTTACTCAAGCAATAATAATAACGCTTTGGCGGTGGCGGGCAACGCGTCCGCGCGGTTGGTCATGTTCGAAACTCTGTATATGTACAACCTGCTGGACGGTTCCTTAAATCCGCTATTAGCGTCCGGCCAGCCTGAATGGAACGCGGAGCGTACCGAATTGACAGTTAAGATGAACCCCGACGCCAAATGGAATGACGGCACGCCTGTTACCGCGGAGGATGTGGCTTATACATACGCCTCGCATCTTAAATACGAAACAGCGGCCGGTGTTTCCTTCGGAGACTTTATTGATACCATAGAAGCCCCCGACGCGTCCACTGTGGTTCTCAAAGCCAAATTGATCGACGGTAACGCGGTTAATTCGTATCAGCTTGAAGACTATATCTGCAGGCAGTATGTCATTCAGAAAGCCTGGACCGAAACGCTGGAAGCGCGCGCTTCATCGCCGGACGCCTTTAAAGACGACCCAGCCGAAGATGTTGTTTCCTGCGGGCCGTACAAAAAGTATTACGCCGACGATCAAAAAGTCGTGTTTATCCGTGACGATAATTATTGGGGAGTGGCGCTTTGGGGTTCCTTACCCGCTCCTAAATACCTCGCCCACGCTATGTACGTCGATAACGCCGCTCAGAAGGTCGCTTTCACAAACGGCGATATAGACGTTAACCAGCAGTTTATTTCGGACATTCAAAATCTATGGCTTCAGGACGGTCTGCCCATCTCAGCGTATATGGACGAACCCCCATACGGCATATGCGTAACAATGCCCTCAGCCTGGTACAATTTGAAAAGCCCGGGGCTTGATCAGGTGGTTATCCGTAAGGCTATCGCCATCGCGGTAGACTATGACGCCATTAACCAGAACGCTATGACAGGTCAGTCGCCGACGTTCGCTCAGACCCCGCGTTCCTTGATGAACCCGACCGAGGGCGAACAATCAATGTATGATCACGACGCTGTCGCGGATCTGCAATGGGTTGGCAATGATATTGACGGCGCCAATAAACTGTTGGACGACGCCGGTATTGTCGATACAGACGGCGACGGTATCCGTGAGTTTAACGGCCAGAACCTTGAGTATAACGCCTGCTGCCCCGAAGGCTGGTCTGACTGGCAGGCCGCTATGGAGATTGTCGCCGCGGCCGGGCAGAAGATTGGCATTAACATTGAGACGAATTTCCCCACTTGGGAAATCTATCAGACCGTTTTCACTGACGGCGACCAAACCGAATACGATATATTCATGTACGCCGGCGACGGCACCGGCCCCACATATCCGTGGAGGCGCGTGCGCGAGCGTTTAAGCTCCGAATTTATCGGACAGAAAAACAACTGGGTCGGAAACTTCGGCGGATACAGTAACGCCAGAGCGGACGAAATAATCGGCGCTATCCCGCTTGAGACGGATCCCGACACCCTTAAGGCCCTTTATACGGAAGCCGTTAAGATCTACTTGGAAGAAGTGCCCTCGTTCGCGCTCATGTACAGGCCGGAACTCTTCCATGCCGTTAACGAAAGCGTATGGACAGGTTTCCCCGAAGCCGGAGACGGAGATAATATTCCTCCCACAGATTGCACCGACGGATATGGCATAGCCGCGCTATACAACCTGAAACTCGTCAGTTGATTTCCTTTACAGCCATGCCTCATCCGGCATGGCTGTTCTTATCATAATAACAGGGGGCGGTTATGAAAGGATATAGGAAATACTTCGGAAAGAAGATTTTGTGGTTTTTTATTACGCTTTTTTTTGCGGTCGTCCTGAATTTTGTTTTGCCTCGCCTTATGCCCGGCGATCCCGTGGCTAATATCACTGCCCGCATAACGGCGGGTATGTCCAACGTGACCGCGACGCAAGCCATTTATAATGAATACATAAAAAAATTCGGGACCGATCAGCCGATGCCCGTGCAATTTGTCCGTTACATAGGCAATCTGCTGCGCGGCGATTTCGGTCAGAGCTTTTCACAGTATCCGCGAACGGTGGGCGACATACTCGCCTCTTCCATGGCGTGGACTGTCGGGCTGCAGCTTCCCGCAATCGTCACGGGATGGATAATCGGGAATATATTGGGCGCGATAGCGGCGTATATACGCAAGGGCTTCGACAAGGTGCTGCTTCCGATCAGCCTGATGATCAGCGGGCTGCCTGCGTTCGGGCTGGCGATTATCCTGCTGATGGTGTTTGGCCTGGGCCTTCGGGTTCTGCCGCTGCAGGGCGGATACGCGCAGAGCTTAATCCCCGCGTTTTCTCTCACGTTTTTCAAGTCTGTCATCTATCATTACTGGCTGCCTTTTCTCTCGATCGTTATTATCTTTATCGGCGGCCAGGCGATAGGCATGCGCTCTATGTCGATATATGAGCTGAACGCCGACTATGTCAAATACAGCAGGTTTATGGGCATAAAGGATTCCAAGATAGTAGGCTATGTGTTTAGGAACGCCATGTTGCCGCAGATATCCGGTCTGGCGCTGTCTCTTGGCACAATGGTGGGCGGCGCGCTGGTCGCCGAGATTATATTCAACTATCCTGGCCTCGGCACTACCATTCTGGGCGGAATTACGGGTTCTGATTATCCGCTGATATCCGGCGCGACGCTTATTATCACTATCATGGTTTTAACCACATCGTTTATCATAGACATCGTGTACGGTTTTATTGACCCGCGTGTTAAAGCGGCGCAATATGATTAGGGGGCGGCGGCGTGAAAAATACTCTTAGGCAGATTGCTCACTCACCTAAATTTATGATTGGCTTCTGCATGATTCTGCTGATGGTTCTCTCCGTTTTTATCTATCCGCTCATAGTGCCGGGGAATCCGCTGGAAATGATTGGTTTGGGCACTTTCTTCAGGCCGGGTACGTATGTTTCTGTCTATGACAGCGTAAGCACGGATAAACGTTACGTTATTAAGCTGTCGGACGCCGCGGAAAAGCGCTTGGCCAGCAAACTTGCGCCTGAAGACCGCGAGGTCATGAAGACATGGCTGCTGGCGTTCGGGCTTCCGGAAGAATCCATAGATCTGGAGAATACCGAGGAACTGCTGCAGCTTTGGCGGAATACATACGACCCAGAACTGCGTTTCGACAATATGACCACGGCGGTCCGCAAACATGTTCAGCGCACGGACGCCAAGTTGGACAGCCTGCTTACGGACACGGACATTATTATCGCCTCCGAGACGGACGGAACTCTAACTCAATCCGGCGCGGTCGGCGCTAATGATTATGTTAATGTGTCGGAGATAGCCAATGTTCGCGTGCTGCCGCTGGGCACCGATAACTTCGGGCGCGACGTGCTTAAGGAAATGATTTCGGCACTCGGCACGTCGCTTTTGATAGGACTTATCGCGGGTACTATCGCCACCGTATTCGGGCTGGCGCTGGGGCTTTTGGCGGGATATGTGGGCGGTATCGTTGATGATATTATAATGTTCGTGACAAATCTGTTTACTGTTATACCGTCGTTCGTGCTATTGATTCTCATTTCATTCTCCATAAGCCAGACCCAGCGCGGAACGGTTACGGTGGCTGTGGTTATAGGGCTTACCTCATGGGTGTGGACGACTCGTTCCGTGCGCGCGCAGGTTGTGTCGCTTCGTAACCGCGACCATGTTAATTTAAGCAAACTGTCCGGGCATTCGCTCCCGCGTATTCTGGTGGCCGATATCTTGCCATATATAGCGTCTTATGTGATTATGGCGTTCATTTTGCAGATATCGTCTGGCATATTGGCGGAGGCGCAGCTTTCAATGCTGGGCTTGGGTCCGCGCACGACGACGACCCCTACGCTGGGGTTGATGATGTACTGGGCTATGCTGTACACCGCTCATATTAACGGCGCTTGGTGGGCGTATTTCCCGATTGTGGTACTGATAGCTTGCGTATCATTTTCGCTGAACTTGATGAACACAGGGCTGGATCAGGTATTCAACCCGCAGTTGCGCGGTTAGGGGGCGGGCGTATGGCAAAGAAGATGCTGGAAGTAAAAGATCTGACCACGAAATATATCACCCGTTTCCGGGAGAATATCTACGCTGTGGATCACGTTTCCTTCGAGGTGGAAGAGGGAAAGACGCTGGGTATCGCGGGCGAGTCCGGCTGCGGTAAATCCACTTTGGCGCTGAGCCTTATGGGTTACTATTTTCCGCCGCTTTATTATTCAGGCGGTGAAATAACAATAGACGGCCGAAACATATCGGGTTTGAAGCCGGACGACGTGCGCAAGAGTATTTTAGGGACGGAAATCGCGTATATACCTCAGGCGGCGATGAACGCCTTAAACCCCACGGCCAAGATTATACGGTTTATTGAGGATGTTATACACGCGCATGATCCTAAAAAAACTAAGAAAGACATCTATGATCTGGCTAAAGAACGTTTTGAGATCCTCAACCTGCCGTCGGACGTACTTCAGAAACACTCGGTGGAGCTGTCGGGCGGTATGAAACAGCGCACGGTTATCGCCATATCCACCATACTTTCCCCTAAGGTGCTGATAGCTGACGAACCCTCGTCGGCGCTGGACGTTACCAGTCAGAAGCTGGTAATAAAAATGATGTATGATTTAATGAATATGGGCTATATAAAGTCCATGATCTTCATAACGCACGAGCTTCCCTTGCTGTATAACGTGACGGACGATATTATGGTTATGTACGCCGGGCAGATAGTGGAAAGCGGTTCGGCGAGGCAGATGGTTTTCGATCCGGTACACCCCTACTCAAAAGGCTTGATGGATTCTATTATCGTACCGGAAGAAGGCACGCGTGACGCCAAGCTTACGGCAATACCGGGCACGCCGCCCAATCTGAAAGATCCGCCGAAGGGCTGCCGCTTCGCCGACAGATGCAAGTACGTTATGCCGCTGTGTCAAACGTCTTTTGTCACCATGAGAAGGTTCGGGGAACTGGACGACGACGGGAACGCCGAGTCTCAGAGGCGGTATCGCTGCATTGTGCCGGTTCACGAGCTGAAAGAGACATTTAAGCGTGAAGGCGGACTTAGAAATACGGGAGGCGCGGCGATATGAGCGATTCTGTTCTTAGCGGAAAAGGCATAACAAAGGTATTCGGCTTTGGGGATAAAAAGACCATCGCCGTGGATCACGTGGATTTTGACTTCCATGAGAGAGAACTGGTTTCTATAGTTGGCGAGTCCGGCAGCGGTAAGACCACTCTGGTTAAGATGCTTTTGGGGCTGCTTTCCGTAACCGAGGGCGATATATATTTTATGGGTAAGAAACGGGACATAAGCACGCGCGGCAAGAAGAGAGAATACTGGAAGGGTATTCAGGCTATCTTTCAGGATCCGTTTTCTTCTTATAATATGTTCCATAAGATAGATTCCGTGCTGCTGGATTGTATAAATATGCGCGGAGGCGCGGGTTTGCCGCGCTCGAAAAAGATAGAGATGATGACGGAAGCCTGCGGGTTTGTGAACCTGAAGTTCGCGGAGCTTACGAATAAGTATCCGTTCGAGCTGTCCGGCGGGCAGATGCAGCGGCTGATGATCGCGCGCATCTTCCTGTTAAAACCAAAGATACTGCTCGCCGACGAGCCGACGTCCATGATAGACGCCTGCTCGCGCGCGACCATCCTAGATATGCTGCTGCAGTGCCGCGACGAAGTGGGCATGATGATCATATTCATTACGCATGATATAGGGCTGGCTTATTATATATCTGACAGTGTGTATATAATGGAACACGGAAAATTCGTGGAGCACGGTTCCGCGGACGACGTGATCCTGAACCCTTCCGCGGATTATACCAAGCGGCTGATCAATGACGTGCCTAAGATTCACGCGCCTTGGGATTTTGGGAAGGCTTTGGGTTAGATTCAATTAAAAGACGCGGCGGCTCTCCTGTTGAGCCGCCGCGTTTTGTTTCAAATCTAAAGGCCGAAATCATGTTGAGAACTCTTTCGTCCCGTGGTATAATTTTATTACCGCTTACGAAGAGGACAGAGTCATGGCAAAAGATATATCATACTCCAATAAAGATATTTTGATGAAACATCTGGCGAGGCATTTTCAAGGTAAGTCTTTTCAAGCGCTTGGAGTGAATCTGCCTAAAATTAAAAGTTTCATGCCTATAGAATTACCCGCGGTTCTGGCGAAAGAGTTTCGCCTAGATAATCTCTTTGAATTGGAAGACGGCAGTTTGCTTCTGGTTGATTATGAAAGCAGTTACAAACTGGAAAAGATGGTGGAGTACTGCCTGTATGTATCGCTGGTACTCACCGATTACCTGCGCCAAAA